>JBIIOB010000342.1:0-3296 GCA_044337125.1 Bacteroidia bacterium | reverse complement strand
CCCGGCTCTGAGCAGGTAAAAGAAATGTTCAATGTTTGGTTTATTTCAGGCGTTGCAACGCCAATTAAAAATTCAACAGAATCAACTGCCAAAGAACGGATTGTATCACCAGTGTATACATCAATAGTATCACAAATATTGTTGTTGATGATAATGGGTGGGATGTTGTTTCCTGATGCTGAGGTGCTAAAATACATTCCTTGGTTATCAAGCCAGTTTATTCCATCAGGGTTATTGTAAGGACCATCAAATGCCATCGTTGGTTGGTTGAAGGTTCCAACCTGAAAATAATCGGCACCGTTTCCTTGATTTACTCCTACTGTAGCTGGCGATCCAAAACCACCTCCACCTGTAATGTCTCCGGTTGTCCAGGCCATATCTCCATAACAAAATCCTACATTCTTACCTGCAGGTAAAAGGGTGTCTGTTCCGTCTGTAATAATTAATTGAAAGGTGTTTAGCTTATCGAAATGCATATCGAAATAACCTACATTTTCCCATTTTACAATCATTGCAGTAGGGGTAATCTTATAATATACTGCGGAACCAAGTGTTTGAGCAAATTCGCGTGTATCAACATCTGCCCAAAATGGTGCAATCATGTTATAGCTTGGGTCGGGGAATGGATTAGCCGTAAATGTAGAGTAGGGTGAGTTAAACGAAATATTTCCATTGTTATTAATAAAAACACTCGTTCTTGGTACACCATAATAATTAAAAGTGAATGGTAGATTTATCTGAATGGAGGATGCATCATCATTCATATAATTAGGCATGTAAACATCTCCATTTGTAGTACCAATATAATTAACAAAGGGAACATAGGAATACGTACTATCCAAAGGTTGCATACAACTGCAAATAGAGCTAGGCGTGCGCATTTGTCCCGTATATTTTACCTCAGGACCTTGAGGAGCAATAGCATCAGTAAATAGATAGTTTTTGGTAAGGTCAAGTTGATGATTTTTCTTCAAAAGATCATATTGTCCTTTTGTAATATTAATTTCGTTTTGAGCCGATGCCAAAAATGCAGAGCAAGTAAACAGAAGTAGTAGTTTGTGTTTCATTCGATGTAGTATAAGTGTTTCTTATACTATTGATGGGGAATGAATTAGAAAGGTTGCATGGTGATGACAATAAACTATTTTAGGCGATTATAGGTTTTCCTTAATCGCTAATAGTCCATTTTTTATAAATTTCAATTTGTTCTCAATTTCGGAAAATTGTGATTTTTCGGTTTTTAGTTCATGTTTAACCGATTTTCGGTTTTCTTTCATGTACTTTTTAGCACCTTCAAGAGTTAGTCCTTGCTCTTTTACAAGGTTAAAAATAACTTTAAAATTATCGATATCTTCTGCAGTAAATAATCGATTCCCTTTTTTGTTTTTTTTGGGTTTTAGAACATCAAATTCTTTTTCCCAAAAACGAATTAACGAGGTATTCACCTTAAATAATTCAGATACCTCACCAATGGTGTAGTAGATTTTTACAGTATCAGTTTCTTTATAAGGCATTAGTCGAATGATTGTGAAGATTGAGAAGAAAGCTCAATCAATTTTTGGTATTGTTCAGGCGTTAAATCATTATAATAGTAGTTGATTGGGTTCATTTTGTCACCATTTTTCATAACCTCATAATGAACATGTGGAGCTGTTGATAATCCAGTACTGCCCACATAACCAATTAACTGTCCTCTTTTTACTTTTTGACCTGGTCGCACAACATACTTAACCATATGTCCATAAAGTGTTCGGTAACCATAACCATGATTAATGACAACATGGTTTCCATAACCTTGTGCCATGGCATCTGCACGTTCGATGGTTCCATCACCTGTAGCATGAATTTCAGTGCCTTGAGGTGCTGCAAAATCCATCCCAGGATGGAATTCCGGAGTTTTGTAAATTGGATGAGTTCTCCAGCCAAATCCTGAAGGCTGATGTCTTAAATCAGCATTAGATATTGGCTGTATGGCGGGAATAGATGCTAAAAGTTGTTCCTTTCCTTTAACTAATTTAACCACCTCATCAAAGGATTTTGATTGAATATAAAGTTGTTTGCTAATCCGATCGAGGCGTTTGGTGGTTTCAATCATCAAATCTGTGTTGTTAAAACCTTGCAGTTTTTTATACCTATCCACTCCGCCAAAACCAGCCTTTCGAATGCTTTCTGGAATAGAGTCGGCCTCGAAAATCGTTCGGTAAATATTGTTGTCACGATCCTGAATATCGTCTAATACATCTGTAAATTCAACCATTCGGGTATTAAGAAGTTCATATTGCAAGGTTAACTCTTCAATTTCACGTTGTAATTGCTTTTCCTTTGGAGAGTCGAGGTACTTATAAGCCAATAAAATAGTAATGGTCGCAAATACTAATCCAGTAGCCAAATAAGAGAGGATTTGCCAAATGCGCTTGCGCAATGGTATGGTATCCCGCTCATAGGTTAATGATTTGGTATTAAACTTATATTTTATTTTACTCATATTAATTATTCACAAGTACTGCGAATTTACGTAAATAAACTAAATTTGCAATCCTAAATAAAAAGGAGATTCGAGAATAAGAAGGATTCAATAATATGTTTTTTATTCTCAATAAAACGCAATTGCAATATGGAAGCAAATAAAGTACGTCAAACATTTTTAGATTTTTTTAAAAGTAAACAACATGAAATAGTTTCGTCTGCACCAATGGTGGTAAAGAACGATCCTACTTTGATGTTTAATAACAGTGGAATGGCACCCTTTAAAGATTTATTTTTAGGAAATGCTCCAATTAAATTTCCACGTGTAGCCGACACTCAAAAATGTTTACGTGTTAGTGGTAAACATAATGACTTGGAAGAAGTGGGAGTTGATACCTATCACCATACCATGTTCGAAATGTTAGGTAATTGGAGTTTTGGCGATTATTTTAAAAAAGAAGCCATTACTTGGGCTTGGGAATTACTGACGGATGTTTATAAAATAGATAAATCTCGTTTGTATGTTACTGTTTTTGAAGGTAGCACAGATGATAATTTAGGATTCGACCAAGAAGCTTATGATATCTGGAAACAGTTTATTGATGAAGACCGCATTTTAAAAGGAAATAAAAAAGATAATTTCTGGGAAATGGGGGATATAGGTCCTTGTGGTCCATGTTCTGAAATCCATTACGATGGACGAAGTGATGAAGAAAGAGCAAAAATTGCTGGTGCAACATTGGTGAACAATGATGATCCACAAGTAATAGAAATTTGGAACAATGTATTCATGGAGTTTGAGCGTAAAGCGGATGGTTCCTTAGTAAAAC
>JBIIOB010000343.1:0-3296 GCA_044337125.1 Bacteroidia bacterium | reverse complement strand
ATGGGGCGTGTGCAACAATTATCCTTAGAGAAAGATGTTTTTGCTCGAGTACACACCTTTGGAAAAGCATTGGGGTGTCATGGTGCAATTGTATTAGGAAGTGATTTATTGAGAAATTACCTTATTAATTTTGCTCGTTCTTTTATTTATACCACAGCTTTGCCCATACATAGTTTAGTGGCAATTAATCAGTCGTATCAACTACTGCTAAATTCGGACTCGGAAATACAGCATCTGAATTCATTAATAAGCTATTTTAAGCAAAAATGTAATAGTCATAATATTCAATGTATCGAAAGCCATAGTGCTATTCAGTGCATTGTTGTATGTGGAAATACTGAAGTGAAAAAAGTAGCAGGTGTTTTACAGGCTTCTAACTTTGATATTCGACCAATATTAAGTCCAACAGTAGCCAAAGGAAAAGAACGAATTCGTATTTGCATCCATGCCTATAATACTGAATTAGAGATTGATGGTGTTATTCAATTGCTGGCTCAACACTTACCAACAATAAAAAGTTAAAAATATAAATAGCTTCTACTTGACTCAAATACAAAAAAAGGTTTATTTTCGTTTAACCCTTCGAACTAAAAATTTATGAGAAAAATATTTGTTACTGGAATTGGAACGGATGTAGGAAAAACATTAGTATCCTCTATACTCGTAGAAGCATTGAAAGCAGATTATTGGAAGCCAGTACAAACAGGTTCTTTTTTCTCAACAGACACAGCAAAAGTTCAAAAATGGGTTTCTAATACAGAAAGCAAATTTCATCCCGAAGCCTATTGTTTAAAACAATACATGAGTCCTCATGCTGCTGCTGAATTAGAACAAACAGAAATATTATTGTCGAATATCAATTTGCCTGATACTGAAAACACTCTAATTATAGAAGGTGCAGGAGGTTTAATGGTTCCTTTGAATCGTTCCGAATTTATGATTGATATGATTACGAAGTTTGATGGTGAAGTTATATTAGTTGTGCAAAATTATTTAGGAAGTATCAATCATACACTATTATCTGTTGAAGCTTTAAAGAGTAGAGGTATTAATATATTAGGATTAATATTCAATGGTCCACCTCATCAGTTATCCGAAGATATAATTTTGGATACAACTAAGTTAAAACTGCTTGGAAGAATAAACAAGGAAACGGATTTAGATAAGAGTGTTATTAGCCGTTATGCGAAAGCATTCGAATATTTAAAATAAATAGCCGTAACGCTGGTGTAAAAATTTATCACCCGATCTTCCTTTTTTCTGTCTAAATATGGAGGAGCTAAAAGCAAGCATTATTTCATGGGAGCCACTGCTATAGTTTCGCATTTTTCCAATTAAAATATCGTATGAATAGCTTACTTGAAAATCCTCTAAGATAGTTGCACCTACATGTATAGCTACAGCATCTCTTAAACGAAGCGAAAACCCAGCAAACATCATTTCTCTATAATGTAATCGAAGTGTATAGTCGAGCATTAATGGAGCACCTGCAACATAATTACCATACAATGTACTTTCGAAAACAAAATCAGGATTTTGCGAATAATTATAGCCTAAAGTAAAGTTAGCATGAGTCGCATATTTTATTAACCCTTTTTTAGTTGTATCAGCTTTGTAGAACTCCGCAGTAGATTGTAAAACATGCATTCCACTTAAACCAACGTGAAAACGGTCGTTGTATAAATATATTCCCGCACTTGCGTCTGATGCCCAAGTACTATTTGTAAGTGTTTGGTCAATGGATGGATCTTGTCGGTTGTGTAAAAACATTTTATCTCCGATAAGTGAATATTTTGTGAAGTTACCAGCTAAACCAGCTGAAAGTTCTACATCAGGAAAACGAATATGAAAAGCGTATGCTGCACCTAAATTCATTTGTTTTGCAGGACCAACATTGTCTTGCATTAAGTACATACCAGCGCCCATTTTACCCTTGTAAAAACGAGAATGAAGTCCAAGAGAATACGTTCTTGGTGCATCATCGTATCCAACCCATTGCATACGGTAATTCATGCGTGCATCAACAAGTCTTTTTGTACCAGCAATTGCTGGATTAATCATAAATGCATTGCTTTTATTTTGAGTGTAATAAGGCATTTGTTGAGCATTGCTGCTCAAGTAATAAATTATTAGTAATAATGTAATCGCTACTTTTTTCATCTCTCTCTACCTTACAATTGTTAGCGTTCCATTTTTTTTGCCTTTTCCATCTCCTAAATTTATTTCATAAAAATAAGTGGCAGCAGGTAGTTCCTGTCCAGATACAGTACCTCCAAAATCATTTACATAAGGACTTGTTCTATAAACTAACTTTCCATATCTATTATATAATTCTAAAACTGAATTTGGGTATTTGTAAATATTACCAATGTACCAAACATCGTTATTGCCATCTCCATTTGGAGTAATTGTATTGTATACTTCTATTTCATCGCTCTTTATAACAGTAACTCTTACGGTATCTGAATTGTAACATTTTTTACTCGGATCCGCTCCAGAAACAGTATACGTTGTGCTTGTAACTGGTTCGGCATCAGGATTTGCTGTGTAAGGGTAAGTGAGTGTGTTTTGTGGATTCCAAACATAAAAATTAGCACCACTACCTTGTAGAGTAACATTTTCGCCTTCATTTATTGTGAAATCAGGCCCGGCATCAATGGCAGGGGTAGGAATAACGTATACAGTTACTTGATCTGTTTTAGATGGACAGCCCGATGATGTAATGGTAAGTGTATAAGTTGTGGATGTTACTCCTGGAGTAGAAAGTGGGCGAGGAGCTATTGCATTGTTTAAAGTTAGTGTAGGAGTCCATGAATAGGAAATGCCAGGATAATTAATATTTAAAGTGTTTCCAATTACGGCACTGCTATTTTCGCAAATACTAGTATCTCTACCAGCATCGGTGTAATAAATATTGTTGATGTAAACAATTACTTTGTCTGTTTTAACTGCACCCGTATCGTCTACAACGGTTAGTGTATATTCTACATAGCCTGTAGAAGTACAAGTAGGATTAGGAGTGTTTGTGCTGCTTAATGCTATGTTTGGCGACCACGAATAGGTGTAAGGAGCTAAACCTCCAGTAGCAGCTGGAATGCCGCCAAGTATATAGTTTTCTCCTGGACACAACATTTTATCGTTTCCTGCATTTACTGTAAATTGGGAAAAGGCCAAGAATGCATTGGCATTAAATAAAATAATAAATAAATACTTTTTGATATTCATATCCACTGTTTGATGGGTAACAAATGTAATTATATAATTTATAATTCAGAAGTATTTATTTGGCTAGAATT
>JBIIOB010000341.1:0-3301 GCA_044337125.1 Bacteroidia bacterium | reverse complement strand
CATTGAAGGGCTAAATATTCCATATACAACCTATAAGGTTATGGCCGAAAATGGAGGAACATTTGAATTTAAAACAGGTTCAACTTTTACAGTTCCTAAAAATGCTTTTGTAGATCAAAACGGAACAATCATAAAAGGCGAAGTTGAAATTCGATACCGTGAATTTCATGATATGGTTGATGTGTTTCTTGCGGGTATCCCAATGACTTATGACAGCGCTGGAACACGCTATCATTTTGAATCAGCAGGTATGATGGAAATGCTTGCTTATCAAAATGGAAAAGAAGTTGGAATGGCAAAAGATAAATCGATAAACATTGAGATGGCCTCAAATGATGCAAATCCAAAACACAATTTATATTTACTTGATACTGTCCAAAATAATTGGGCATGTTTGGGTAAAGATAAAATTGTGAAACAAACAAAACCGATTGAAAATTTTAATAGTGATGTCCCAGTAAAATTCAATGAAACAACAGAATACAAAACAATTGAAACTAAAAAAGAAGAAGCAAAAATCGTAAAAGAAGAAAAGGTAGAAGCATTACCAAAAGTTTCTGCCGAACCGAAAAAACCTGCGAAGGTAAATGCTTCAAAGTATACATTTAATATAGATGTTAATCCAAAAGAATTTCCTGAATTAGCAGTATATAAAGGTGTTCTTTTCGAGGTTGGAGATGAAAACAAAAACTTTTCAGCTAGTATGTATGATATCGAATGGGATGCTGCAACCATAAAATCAGGAACAAAAAAAGATGTAAACTATTTATTGACTTTACAAGAAAAGAATAAAAAATATGATTTAGTAGTTTACCCAGTTTTTGAAGGTAAAAACCATGAAACAGCAATGAAGGCTTTTCAAGAAAAATTTGAGAAATATGAAAAAGTCCTTGAAAAAAGACAAGCCGAGGAGAAACGAATAGAGGCCGAATATCTTGCTAAAGTAGCTGCTTACAATAAACAATTGGAGGAAGACGAACGAAAATGGAAGGCTGCACAAGATGAAGCATTTAAATCTTTGGATACGGAGCAAAAAGTAAAACGTGTTTTTGCAATCAACCGTTTTGGGGTTTACAATTGTGACAAACCAAATGCTTACCCAACAGGCGTTGTTTGCACTGCAAAACTGAACAATGATGTAGAAAAAAAATTAGAAATTTACGATGTTTATCTAGTTGATAGAAGTATAAATGCAATATTTACCTATTCACGCAACCCCGTTTTGAAATTTTCATTTGATCCAATAGCAAAAAACATCTTATGGACTGTAGAGCATGGAAAGCTATATTATCTAAAGCCAGAAGACTTTAACAACTTCAAAAACGGAGTTGGTACAACTGATATTAAAATGCATGCTGTGCAGCAAAAATTTGCAAATGCAGATGAAATGAAAGCTTTTTTCGAAATTTAATTTAGGAATTTGTTCTACACATCTTTTATACAATTCTGTCCAAGGAAAGTACTACAATTAAAACGTGGTGCTTTTCTTTTATTGGTATTCGCATTGTTGCCTTTGGTAAGCATTAGTCAAACTGATTCCCTACCAAAACACGGAACAATAAAAATAGGGAAAGCAAAAGACAGCACTTACATAAAAGCAGAAATGATTTTTTACAAATTTTCAGATTCCGATGAAAAGGAAAACATAAAAAATGTAAGCTATTCTGATTTTGTAAACGCCAATAGGCCAGTTGTATCTAATAGAACTTCACCCGCCTATCCTTCTACTGGAAGTCAAAAGAATCCAAACTTTGATTATACAGCCTATTTTTATAGCCATCCACTTACAAAGAAAATAGATTTAGGTGAAAAAGAAATTGATACAGTTAAACTTCTAGTTCAGATCGATAAGAAGGGAAATGTGCATTTTATGGATATGGCACCTACTCAAAAAATCGGAAAAACAATTGTCATTTATGATTCAAAATCTAAAAGTTATATTGTTGATATACTTCACTATAATGTGAATTTAGCTATGAGACAATTAACCAATAAAAAATGGCATCCAGCATTTTATCACAAAACCAAAAGAGGTAAATTCAAAAATGCAACTGTAATCAAGCCATTTGAACAAAAATTAAACACAACAGGTATTTTGACCATCCTATTCTCCTCCACTCCACTTGAGTAGGCACCAATTCAAAAATGTTAGCTATATTTATAACTTCAAAATTAGCTATGTCAATTCTAAAAAATAGAAAACTATATTTTTTACTTTCATTCATTGAAGGAGGTTCTGTAATGGCAGCTGAGCTCTTAGGAGCAAAAATGCTTGCTCCCTATTTTGGTTCATCTCTTTATGTATGGGCAACGGTATTGGCTATTACATTAGGTGGATTAGCTGCGGGTTATTTTATGGGGGGGATTTTATCTTATAAAAGCAAAAATCCGTTATCACTTTTTTATGTTTTACTTGCAGCCGCTACTTTTACAATACTAATGCCATTTAGTTCTAAAATGATTTTATGGTTAGTTGGCTCACATAGTTTAATACCTTCAGTAATTGTATCCGCTACCTGTATTCTTTTTCCACCTGTATTTATGATGGGTATGGTGTCTCCACTTATTATTCGCGCTATTACTATCGATTTAGAACAATCAGGAAAAGCAGCAGGTGCCATTTATGCAATTTCAACCGTTGGTGGAATTATTGCTACTTTTTCATTTGGATTTTGGATTATTCCTGCATTTGGATTAACCATTCCATCTATTGTAACAGGCCTTCTACTTGGTCTGATACCAGCTATAATTATCCTAAATCACAAACAACTTTCAAAAGGCATCGGTTTTTTTTTGCTTTGTGCTTGGGCTTTCTCAGCCTCTACATTTAATTCATCCTCTTCCAACATCAAAGTTGTTTACAATACCGAAGGATTATTAGGACAAGTAATGGTATTGGATTATCCACGCTATAAGGATACTACGGTTATTGGCACTAGCAGATGGCTATTTGTAAATCGTATCTCACAAACCATGTACGATCCCTATGCTGATGAAAATAATCATGAAGAAAAATACTTTACATATGTTTATAGAATAGGAGAATTTGCTGATTCTTTACCTAAAAATTCCAAAATATTGTTATTGGGACTGGGTGGAGGAAGTATCGCAAAAACCCTTTCCGCAAAAGGGTTTGAAGTGGATGTATGTGAATTAGATAAACGAATTGCCTATGTTGCAAAAACCTATTTTCAACTTGACGATAAAGTTAAAATTACAGTTGATGATGCACGTCACTACATTAAAACCTGTACTAAAAAATACGACCTTATTATTTTTGATACATTTAAAGGTGAAGATC
>JBIIOB010000340.1:0-3309 GCA_044337125.1 Bacteroidia bacterium | reverse complement strand
TGCTTTTGCAACAGGATTCTTGTTGTTTGGTATTGCTTTAATTTATGGTGCTACTGCATCGTTTGATATTGTTGAAATTGCACAAGTAGTTGCTACTGGTGCTGCATCCTCTATCTTCTATGTTGGTTTATTATTAATGTTGGTTGGTTTATCATTTAAAGTTTCTGCTGTGCCATTTCACTTTTGGGCTCCTGATGTTTATCAAGGTGCACCAACTCCAGTTACAGCTTACATGGCAACCATTGTTAAAACAGCTGCATTCGCTGCATTTTTACGTTTGTTCTACACTTGCTTCCAAGGTTCGGCTGGTACATGGACAAGCATTGTAGTGGTAATGGCAAGCTTAACATTATTAGTAGGTAACATCACAGCGGTATTGCAAACAAGCACCAAGCGTATGTTGGCTTACTCAAGTATTGCACATGCTGGTTATATGTTATTAGGTTTAGTAGCATTGAATGGTTATTCTCAAAGCTCTATTTTAATGTACACATTGGCTTATTCAGTTGGTTCTATCACTTCATTTGGAGTGTTGGGTTATGTTGCAAAAGCTAGAGGTGGCGACAGCATCGATTCATTTAATGGATTAGCAAAAACAAATCCGTTCTTAGCATTTGTAATGACCGTTGCATTGCTTTCATTGGCAGGTATTCCTCCAACAGCAGGTTTCTTTGCAAAATATTACATCTTCACAGCAGCATTCCAAGCAGGTCATGCATGGTTAGTGTTAGTTGCTATTTTAGCATCTTTAATTGGTGTGTACTACTATTTCAAAATCATCATTGCAATGTACTTTAAACATAACAATAACGAGTCTGCAATTGAACTAAGCTTCAACCACAAATTATTATTTGTAATTACAGTTCTAATTACCATCGCATTGGGCTTAATGCCTGATTTTGTGATTGGGTTGTTGTAAACTAAAATATTTTCAGTTAAAAGGGCTTCGCTTTTGCGAGGCCTTTTTTGTTTTTCGGCCCTTGTTATTAAATATTGCACAAACAATAACAATTGCAATAATAAATACTATTAATAGACTAATAATACCTGGAGATTGAGCTTCTATTCCAATCCAATTCCCAATATTAATTTTGATGTTTTCTTCTTTCATTTATCTTATTTTTATAAAGGTTATTCTGTGCTAATTTTTGTACAATTACTGTTACACTTAGTTTCGATTAAAATCGTAGTAATCAGGCCTGTTTATTATTATATATAAAAAGTGTGTTTTTGTGCAATATGAAAATGACGTTTTTTTGAAAAAAAATTCGAATTCGGTTAATATCCCTACAAACACTATATTTGTTTCACAAAAATCCTCATGCGTCTTCGCTCCCGATAGCTATCGGGACTGCGGTTTAAAAAAGTAAATTTTATGAAATTCAAAAAGCCATCATTAATAGTTCAAATATTTGTCGGAATGTTTTTAGGGATAATCGTTGGTTATTTCTGGAAAGATTTTGCGCCATCTCTTCACATCCTCAGCGATATTTTTATGCGCTTAATCAAAATGATTATTGCGCCATTGGTATTCTCTGTGCTTGTGGTTGGTGTTGCCAAGGTGGGCGATTTTAAATCGGTTGGTCGTATTGGAATTAAAACACTCTTGTATTTTACCACTGCTGCTGTAGTTTCATTGTTATTAGGATTAATGCTTGTAAACTTTTTTGAACCTGGCAAAACAATGATCTTGGAGTTGCCTCCTGTTGATGCACAAGTAGGAATTGAAGCAACAAAAGGCTTTGATGCAAAAAACTTTATTGAGCATGTTATCCCTTCCAGCGTTGTAGATGCAATGGCAAGCAACGAAATTTTACCCATCGTTATTTTTGCATTGTTCTTTGGTGTTGCTGCTGCATCCATTGGTAGCAAAGGAAAAGTAGTGGTTGATTTTTTCGATTCTGTTTCGCACATCATGTTTAAAATCACCAATTATGTAATGGCATTTGCACCAATGGGTGTGTTTGGCGCATTGGCAGCAGTGGTTGCAAAGCAAGGATTGGGTGTGCTTACAGGCTATGTCTATTTAATCAGTACCTTCTATTTAGGATTATTATTGTTCATTTTTGGTGTGTTGTTTTTGGTATGCACCGTCATGAAAATCAAATTCTTTAAATTATTAAGTTACATCAAAGAGCCAATTCTACTGGCTTTTAGCACTGCAAGCTCAGAAGCAGCCATGCCAAAAACAATTGAATCATTAGAACGTTTTGGTTGCGGAAATAGAATTATTTCGTTTGTATTGCCATTGGGTTATTCGTTTAACCTCGATGGTTCCATGATGTACATGACCTTTGCAACCGTGTTTATTGCACAAGCCTATGGCATTGAAATGACAACATCTCAACAGATCACCATGCTATTAATATTGCTGGTGACCAGTAAAGGTGTGGCAGGTATTCCAAGGGCATCTTTAGTGGTAATTGCAGGAACATTAGCGCATTTTAATATTCCTGTTGCAGGATTGTTGTTGCTTTTGGGCATTGACCAAATTTTAGACATGGGTCGCTCTGCTACCAATGTGGTTGGTAATGCAGTAGCAACAGCTGTGGTGAGTAAATGGGAAGGAGAGTTGCACATGCATCGAAACGATCCCGATATTGATAAGCTCAAATTGTAGAAATCGAGTTTTATCTTTCGTACCTTCGTAAAGATTCGAATTACTACTATGCTTGAATTTTTCAAACAATTAACCGACCCACAATCCATAATTCACTATGGTGGCTTGGCTTTGCTATTGTTTGTTGTATTTGCCGAAACAGGCTTGTTGGTAGGCTTTTTCCTTCCTGGCGATTCATTAATCTTTATTTCAGGTTTATTGTGCGTTTCAAAGCCCGAACTGTTGGGCGTAAATCTGATAACCCTTATTGTTTCATTGGCTGCAGCAGCCATTTTAGGAAATGTAGTGGGTTATTGGTTTGGGTATAAAGTAGGACCACCGCTTTTTGAACGTAAAGATTCCCTTATTTTTAAGAAAAAGTACTTGTTGGCAACCAAGGCGTTTTATGATAAAAATGGGGGAAAAACACTCGTTTTGGGTCGTTTTTTGCCAATAATTCGCACTTTTGCCCCAATTTTGGCTGGAGTCATCAAATTGAAATTTAAGCAATTTATGCTTTTTAATGTGGTTGGAGCCATTGCATGGGTTGGTTTATTGGCAAGCATCGGTTATTACCTCGGTTCCTATGTTTGGGTTCAACAAAATGTAGGATCTATTGTTATTGGGTTAATTATAATTACTGCAATTCCTGTTATAACAACCTATTTAAAAGAAAGAAAAGGAAATTAGCAATGCCATTTACCTCCAAA
>JBIIOB010000339.1:0-3318 GCA_044337125.1 Bacteroidia bacterium | reverse complement strand
AACAATTCCTTTGTATTCTTTTGGTTCAGGTCCAGTTACATCAATGATTTTTGTAGATTTAGTCAATACTACATTCGCACCTAAAACCGCCTCTTTTTGAACATGAACACCTTCTACAACAATGCAACGGGAACCAATAAAGCATCCATCTTCAATAATAACAGGAGCTGCTTGAACAGGCTCTAAAACTCCACCAATACCAACACCACCACTCAAGTGTACATCTTTTCCAATCTGCGCACACGAGCCAACTGTAGCCCAAGTATCAACCATGGTACCACTATCCACAAAAGCACCTATGTTTACATAACTAGGCATCATAATCACTCCTTTCGCTAAGTAGGCTCCATAACGAGCAACTGCATTCGGAACTACACGAACACCCAATTCGGCATAATTGGTTTTTAATTTCATTTTATCATGGTATTCAAAAATACCAACCTCAATGGTTTGCATTTGTTGAATTGGGAAATATAAAATCACCGCCTTTTTAACCCATTCGTTCACTTGCCATTGGTCGCCATTGGGTTGAGCTACACGCAATTTTCCTTTATCCAACAATTCAATTACTTCACGGATTGTTGCTTGTGTTTTTTCTTCTTTTAGCAATTCTCGGTTTTCCCAAGCAGCTTCTATAATTTGTTGCATTTTTTATTCTGGTTTTTAGGTGGGCAAATATACCAAAAAGTATGTTGTTTTGGGTGGATAATCACTGAACTATTTTTATTACTTTTGTAGCATGGCTCGCATTATGGCAATTGATTATGGAAGTAAACGTGTTGGGATTGCTGTTACTGATCCTTTGCAAATTATTGCAAATGGTTTAACCACTGTTCATTCAAAAGATTTGATCGATTTTTTGAAAAAATACATGGAGAAAGAACCTGTAGAATGCATTGTGGTTGGAGAGCCCAAGCGAATGAATAATGAAGCATCAGATTCTGCCCGTTTTATTGAACCTTTTGTGGTGCATTTAAAACGAACCTTTCCACAAATAAAGGTGGAACGATTGGATGAACGATTTACTTCAAAAATGGCTTTTCAAACCATGATTGATGGTGGTTTAAAGAAAAAGGCTAGACAAAATAAGGAATTGGTGGACGAGATAAGTGCAACAATTATTTTGCAAGATTATATGGGTAGAATGAGGTTGACATAAGATTTGAGAAACAAGATTTGAGAAACAAGATTTGAGAAACAAGATTTGAGAAACAAGAAAATAGATAACAGATAATTTAATAAGAATGATTTTACCAATAGTAGCATACGGAGATCCTGTTTTACGTAAAATGGGAGTTGATATAGATAAAGATTATCCAAATTTACAACAGTTAATTTCGGATATGTTCGACACGATGAACAATGCTTTGGGCGTTGGTTTAGCTGCTCCTCAAGTAGGAAGAGCAATTCGTTTATTCATTGTTGACACCAAGCCATTTGCCGAACGTGATGAAGATGATGAGGATGATGATGAATTTACACCCGAAGAGCGTACACAATTAGAAGAATTTAAACGTGTATTTATCAATGCACGCATTGTTGATGAAACGGGCGAAGAATGGGCATTTAATGAAGGATGTTTGAGTATTCCGAAAATTAGAGAAGATGTAATGCGTAAGCCAAAGTTACGCATCAAATATGTGGATGAGAATTTTAAGGAGCATGACGAAGTGCATGAAGGTTTGATTGCACGCGTAATTCAGCACGAATATGATCACATTGAAGGTAAACTGTTTACCGATAAAATAAGTCCTTTGCGCAGACGAATGATTCAAGGAAAATTAAATGATATTTCGAAAGGAAAAGTTCAGATTGGCTATAAAATGCGTTTTCCAGTAAAATAAAACACGATGAAAAAAATAGTTTATTCGATTGCAATCGCTTCATTTCTTATTGCTTGTGGTGGAAGTGAGGAAAAAGAAGTTGCAACACAAGATGATCGTACTTTATTAATTGAACGAATTAAAAAATTTGAAAGTGAATTGTATGTTGCCGAAAAGCTAGACCCTATAAAGGCCGATATGGCAATTACCACTTATTCTGAATTTATTGAAAAATTTCCTAATGATTCATTAACGCCCGACTTTTTATTCAAAGCAGGTGAAGTAGCCACAGCTAATATGCAATACAAACAAGCTATTGGCTATTATAAAGGCGTTACAATAGGCTATCCAAAATACAAATACATCGAAGAATGCTGGTATTTGCAAGGTCATATTTGGGATAATTATTTGAATAACGATGATTCTGCAAAGGTGGTATATGAGCAGGTTATTCAAAAATTTCCAAACTCACATTATGCACAAGATGCAAAAACAGCGCTACAAAATTTAGGGAAAACGGATGAACAACTTATTCAAGAGTTTAAAAAGAAAAATGCAGGAATTAATTAGTTGAATTCTTTTTCTAATAATTCTTTTAATCGCTCTGGACTTAAGCTGTATTTTAAATCCCCCTCCTTTGAAAGAGATATTTCTCCTGTTTGTTCCGAAACAATTATAGCTACAGCATCCGTATTTTCAGTTATCCCAACAGCTGCTCTATGGCGCATTCCTAAGTGAGCTGGGAAATCATTATTTTCGGTTACGGGTAAAACACAGCGAGCAGCAACAATTACGTTGTTGGATATAATTACTGCACCATCATGTAATGGAGAGTTTTTATAGAAAATACTTTCAATCATACGCCCCGAAACTTTCGCATCAATGGTATCACCCGTATTGGCATAAAATTTTAAATCGTTGTTTTTGGTGATAATAATTAGTGCACCCGTTTTGGTTTCACCCATGTGTTTACATGCTTTAAGTATTGCATTTATATCAAGGGATGTTTCGGTAGTTACTTGCCATTTAAAATCAAATAATCCTTTTCCAAATTTCGATTTTGTGAAAAAATCACTTGTACCAATAAATAATAAAAAACGTCTGAGCTCTTGTTGAAAAACGATGAGTAAAGCAATAAAACCAACATCAATAAATTTACCTAAAATACTACCGAATAGCTGCATGTTTAATGCTTTAACAGCAATCCATAATAAGTAAAAAAGTAAAATCCCAACAAAAATATTTACAGCTACCGTTCCTTTTATGAGGTAATACAATTGATAAATCAATGCAGCTACAAGCAGCACATCTATTACATCAATAAATTTTATGGTAATAAACAGATTTAACATAGTACAAGTATACAAAAAAAATGCTGCTTTTTAAATCGGCTCTTGAGCGAATGTAAGCTCAAAACAAGTTCCATTATCAACAGTAAATAAATGTTTGCCACCCAGTTGTTCTGATAATGATTGAATAACAACCATTCCCAGCG
>JBIIOB010000338.1:0-3319 GCA_044337125.1 Bacteroidia bacterium | reverse complement strand
CAATGGGGAACACCTGTAAATATTGGTTATCCAATTAATACTTATGCTGACGATCATAGTGTGATTGTTTCAGCTGCAGGGAATTTAGCCTATTTTGCAAGTAACAGAGCTGGTGGTTTAGGCGGTTTGGATATTTATCATTTTGAGCTACCAGCGGCAGCTCGTCCGGGTGTTATTACTTACTTCAAAGGTAAAGTATACGATGCTCGTTCGAAAGCACCATTAGGAGCACATTTTGAACTGATTGATTTAGAAACAGGAAAATCGGTTGTTGAGTCGGATGCTAATTCTGGTAATGGCGAATTTTTGGTGTGTTTGCCAATTGATAAAAATTATGCATTGAATGTTTCACAGCCAGGCTATTTATTCTATTCTGAAAATTTTGCATTAAAAGAATTAGCGGATAAATCAAAACCATACTTAATGGACGTTCCTATGCAACCAATTGATACAGGATCGGTGATTGAATTAAAAAATGTATTCTTCGAAACTGCAAAATTCGATTTAAAGCCAGAGTCCAAAGTAGAATTGGATAAGTTGGTTGCCTTTTTAACAGTTAACAAAACCATGAAAGGGGAGTTGAGTGGACATACCGATAATGTAGGTGATAAAAAAATGAACTTGACTTTATCACAAAATCGTGCGAAAGCGGTTTACGATTATTTGGTAACCAATGGAATAGATTCAAAACGTTTAACCTACAAAGGTTATGGTGACACCAAGCCAAAAGTTAAAAATGATTCAGACGAAAATAGAGCTATGAATAGAAGAACGGAATTTAAAGTGGTTGGGAAATAAAGCTACTTTTTAAGTTCTTTTTTAATAAAGTCCATTTCTTTGTCGATTCCAAGCATTCGGTCTTCAATGGAATATTGAATCAGATAATCAGGAGTTAAACCAATTGGTTTCTCTGTTTTGCTGCTATTCTCTTTCAGTTCAATTAATTCGAGCCCAAACGAGAATGTCGTGTTTAGTTGTGGTAGGTTAAGTTGACAGTGTGAGCTACCCCAAAAATAATTTACAGCACCCATCTGATGACTTCCAACGAATGTCACATTTTCTTGATCCATCAAATATTTGCACATCATTGTTGATGATGATTGTGTTATAGTACCTGTTAAAATATATATTTTTCCTTTAAAACGATTGTTTTTAGGTTTTATGAATTTTAATCCTTTCTCGAAACGGACGATTTCGTTTAGCTCATCTCCTTTTTTTGACTTTAATTTTCTTAAACGATAAATAGATTTATTACCCATTTTGTCAATATGACTAGGTTTATAAGTTTTAGTTATATATGATTTTTCAACTATTTTAAAAGGGTGGTCGGCCAAATAGGAAGTCATTTTGCCACATAAATATGGATCTCCTCCATTGTTTATCCTCAAATCAATAATAATAGCTTTTAACTTTTTGTTATTCGCTTCCTTGATAAATTGATAAAAGTCTTTTTCAATTTTGAAGCCTTTATATTCAGATACAAAGCCTACAAATTGAAAATAACCATAGCCATAATCCTCATTAATTTCCTTTTTTAGAAACCTATTTTCTCCAAAATACGCTTTTGCGTTTTCAAAAATCATTTCATCGTATACTTTATCACCACTTATAGCTGATTTTATTAAAATGTCGCCATTTTTGGTACTGATACTATTTATTTCTTTTTCTTGGCAAAAATTTCCATATAACCCATTAAATAATGGTTGTAGGTTATAATTAATCACATTCGAATTTCCATCTGTTGGAAAAAAAATCTTCAAACTGTCAATTAGTAATTCGCTTGGTGTATTATTTATTTTTAGTAGCTCTAAACCATTTAATGATTTATCGGTTGGACAGTTCTTTATGTACAACCGCTTTTCTATAATAAATACACTAAATGGTAGAATATATTTTAAATCGGGTTCTTGGTAGATAGAAGTATTGATAGCATGACTATTTCCTAATTTATAAATTAATTCTTGAATAATATAAATTGCTTTTGATTTGGAAGAAATACCTTCTAATCTTTTTCTAATGGTTTTTACTTCAAAATCAAACTCCTCTTTCGTAATACAAGAATATAGCTTTGGATGAAGTTCTATTAAACTTTCTATTAATATGTCGAAATCAGATGTGTAGTCTTGTTTTTCAAGAGTTATTTGAGAGTTGATTTGCTTTGAAATCAAAATTAATAGTATGAAAACTAATTTTTTCATTAATACGTTGCGTTGTCTTTTATATTAGATAGGTCTAGTTCTTCTAGACCTATTTTTTTTCTGCGTTCATTTACGTTTGCTTTATCTTCAATGGGATAAAAGTAAGAATTATAATTCGTATGATCCATTTTTAATTGTGTCCCATAAACTTGCGGTTGCTTTTTAGCTACTTTCACTTTGTCTACAAAAAAAGCTACATCCTTCCATTCTAGCTCATTGGCATTGGCTGCATTGATAATTAAATCGTAATACTTTTCTTTTATTGCTAAATTGCCAGCACTTATTATCGAAAAAACAATGGCGTATTCCTCTCCAACCAAGGATTTGCCTGGATATCCGAATTTAGCAATGATACCATCTATATCGCTAAATATTTTTAAAGCATTTAAATTGTTCAAGGAAACATAGCGAGTGTATGTAGGTGAATTTTTCCCACTTATGCGTTCTGATTGTTGAAGCGAATCGGAATACATATAAAATCGTTTGTTCAATTCTCTAACCAACTCTTTTAATGAATCATTTGTAGTCCCAATCGACTTCCCAATATTGATTTCACTAATTTTTATTCCATCTTTATAAACCAGCTTTTTTATTAAAACACCCGCTGTATCATACACATTCCAATTGCCATAATAAAAGAAGTGGGAGAGTGTATCATCAATCGTGATTCGAGCTTTCCCTTGTTTTTTTATTTTCCCATTTGAATGGTAATGAGTAGTAGATATTTTATTGAATCGGTATTTTTCTTTTCGTATCATACGTCCATTTGCATCGTAATAACGCCAAACTCCTTTGGGAGCCCCTTTTCTGTATCTTCCCGAATTATCGATTTGTTTGGTAGAATCGGAATAATAAATGATCCATTTTCCATGACGTTGTTTGTTTTTATACCTATTTGTGGATTGTCCCAAACAGATGGTGGAACCAATGAGGGGAATGAGCAGCAGTAGGAAAATGAATTTTAGTGCTTTCATAGTGTAAAAGTATTATAAAATAAGTAATATTGGAACAGTATTTGCAGTCATAAAAACCAAACAATTAATTATAACGTATTATGAAAAAAACTATTTTATTCTTTCTTCCAGCTCTTGTAGTAATGTTTGCATTTATTCAGCAAGAGC
>JBIIOB010000027.1:0-10875 GCA_044337125.1 Bacteroidia bacterium | reverse complement strand
CGTTTGAAGTACCGTTTGTACCACGGATATAAGAACCAGTAGCACGGATGTTGTGAATGCTTAATCCGATACCACCAGCGCTTTGTGAAATTTTAGCACATGATTTTAATGTATCGTAAATACCTTCGATGCTATCATCTTTTGTAGTTAACAAAAAGCAAGATGACATTTGAGGTTTAGGAGTACCTGCATTGAATAAAGTTGGTGTAGCATGTGTAAACCAACGCTCACTCATTAGGTTATATGTTTCAATTGCAGAAGCGATATCATCTTTATGGATACCTACTGCAACACGCATAATCATGTGTTGAGGACGTTCAGCAACTTTACCATTTATTTTCAAAAGGTAAGAACGCTCTAATGTTTTGAATCCAAAATAATCGTAACCAAAATCGCGATCATAGATAATTGTAGAATCTAATTCTTGTGCATTTTTAGAAATGATATCATATACATCATCTGCAATCAATGGTGCTTTTTTACCAGTTTTAGGATCGATGTAATTGTAAAGCGCTTCCATTGTTTTTGAAAACGACTTGTTTGTATTTTTATGCAAGTTAGAAACAGCGATACGACTAGCTAATAACGCGTAGTCAGGATGTTTAGTTGTAAGTGAAGCAGCAGTTTCAGCAGCAAGGTTATCCAACTCGCTAGTTGTTACACCTTCGTAAATACCTTCAATAACTTTCATTGCAACGTTTACTGGCGTTACATGGATAGGATCCAAGCCGTAGCAAAGTTTTTGAACGCGAGCTGTTACTTTGTCGAATTTTACTGATTCGCGGTTACCGTCTCTTTTTATTACGTACATATATTATTTTGTGTTAAGTAGTGATTAAATATTGTTTAGTTTGTTTTGTCTCTTTTTTAAAAATCAGCATCCATACTGAATACGTTGTCTTCTTTGTTTCCTGAAACGCCAGCCTTTTGGTATTCAGCAACACGTTTTTCGAAGAAGTTTGTTTTTCCTTGCAATGAAATCAATTCCATAAAATCGAATGGATTAGTTGCATTGTAAGCTTTAGGGCAACCTAATGAAACCAATAAACGGTCAGCAACAAATTCGATGTACTGACACATCATGTCGGAGTTCATTCCAATTAAACGAACAGGAAGTGCATCGGAAACAAAATCTTTTTCGATAGCTACTGCGTTCATAATAATTTCTTTAACGCGTTCTTGTGATAATTTGTTTTCTAATTGCCCATACAATAAGCAAGCAAAATCACAATGCAATCCTTCGTCACGAGAGATTAATTCGTTTGAGAAGGTTAATCCTGGCATTAAGCCACGTTTTTTTAACCAAAATAGGGAACAGAAACTTCCGGAAAAGAAAATACCTTCAACGGCAGCAAAGGCAATCAGTCTTTCTGCGAAAGTTCCGTTACCTATCCATTTTAAAGCCCAATCAGCTTTTTTTCCAACACATGGCAAAGTGTCTATGGAATGAAAAAGCATGTCTTTTTCTTTCGGATCTTTAATGTATGTATCTATTAATAGAGAATATGTTTCGGAATGAATGTTTTCCATCATGATTTGGAAACCATAAAAACAACGCGCTTCTGGGTATTGAACTTCGTTCATGAAGTTAATTGCCAAATTTTCATTTACAATTCCATCGCTAGCAGCAAAAAATGCTAATACATGTTTAATGAAATGTTTTTCATCGTCATTTAATTTGTTTTCCCAATCCGACATATCTGGACCAAGATCAATTTCTTCTGCAGTCCAAAAACTCGCCTCCGCTTTTTTGTACATTTCCCAGATATCGTGATGTTTGATAGGGAAAAGAACAAATCTGTCTTTATTCTCTTTTAATATTGGTTCTTCCATTGTAATAATATCTTTAATTTTATATATAAATCTCTTAATCAAGCCTTTACAATTTCGTTACTTTTAAAATAGGAGGGTAAAAATCCCCTGAGGCTCTGAACCCCTCTATTTTGTTGATTTAAATAAAATCTCGCTAATTGAAATTGTGGTCTACAAATGTGTAAACAAATTCAGTGTATGTCAAGCATATTGAATTAACATTTGTCCGAAGTTATAAACACGGTAAATTAACAGACGAATGTTAAGAAATTACCAACGTATTAAAAAACAGCCTTTTAGAAAAATTGGAAAAAAATCTAAAAATTTCTCGAAAAAATATTTGGTGTAGTCAAAAAAATCCTTTTTAGAGTTTGTGTGGTTTCGGAGGAAAACGTCTTAAACTACCAATAAAATTAACACGTTCAACGAATTGGTTTTTCAAAAAAAGGTTGAATCGTTTCCGATTTTACTTGTTTCTGATTTTATCGGCAAGCTCTAATTGTTTGTACCAGTCTTTACCATATTTACGAATCAATGGTTCTTTCAAGAACTTGTATACTGGAACGTCTAATTTAGCGCCACATTCGCAAGCTGGCTGACAAATGCTCCACTTATCGTAATTCACAGCTTCGTAATCTTTGTATTTACTAATACGTACAGGATATAAATGACAAGAGATTGGTTTTTTCCATTTTATTTTTCCATCTAAATAGGCTTGTTCGATGCCACATTTAGCAATGTCTTTATCAAAAATGGTAAAAGCACAATGTTTTCCTTTTACTAAAGGTGTGGTAAAATCACCATCTGAATCAATCACGCATACCCCTTGTTTTTCGATGGCTTTCACACCATCTTTTGGCAAGTAGGGTTTCACCTCATCCCAAATATCTTCGAGGATAGCAATTTCTTCTTCATCGAGTGGAGCGCCTGAATCGCCAGCAACACAGCATTCGCCTTTGCAAGCATTAAGATCACACACAAATTTTTTTTCTAATAAATGTTCCGAAACGATGGTATTGTCAATTGCTATCATGGGGCAAAGGTAAGAATAATTTATGTTTACCCCTTATGAAGCTGTTTCTCCAAAATTTCAATGTAGCGGTCTTTTTCAAGTAATAATTTCTCGTACAATTCAACTATTTTCTCTACACTTAAGCCTGAATCAGAAAAAGAATCGTGATTAATAATAGGGTTTGAAAGCAACTCCAGTTCATTAAACGAAACAATTTTTTCAGGAGAAACTTCTAGTATACTTGCTATTACGGTCAATTTCTCTTCCGACACTTTTGCTCTTCCACTCTCAATAATGGAATATGAAGCCTGACTTATGGCCAGTTGCTTGGCTACATAATCCTGTGTAATATTCTTTAACTCCCTAATTTTTCTGATTTTAAGCCCAATTTTTTCCATAATAAAGGAATAATCGTTTAAATTTTATTTAGTAACGAAATTCAATTAAATAAGGAAACAAGTCAAATCATTTTTTTGAATATATATGGTTTCGGTCAGCTATTTTGCGTTCTAATAAATTATTTATCCAAGCTTATAAATAATTAATTAAATCTATCCCTTAAGCCACTCCTATCCTCTATGTTTGCTCCATAATCAAAAAACTATATCATATGAAAAAATATCTTTTTATTTGCATTATCGGGTTATTTTTTGTGGCATGTTCAACAAAAGACAAACTAGCACCCGCTGAAAACAACAAATTCGAATTATTACCCCAAGCAATAAAGGCTGTGGTGAATACTAAAAATACACAGGTGATGAAGCAATCCTATTTGCTTTTAAATTATAAAGAACAAGAAATGCTTTGGAATACAAAATGGAATATGATTCTAGAAAAGGATAAACAAACACTGAGCATTGAACAAAAAAACATCATTTTTAACATCGCCAATTTTGTTAATACAAAAACAATAGAAGGGTTATTTGAAAATCCACAAGATGGAATTGATTACTTAAAGGACAACCTTAATTATTTTAAACAGCATTTTACTGAAGAACAACTTTATTTGCTAATTGAATGTCCGTATTTTGAAAGTGATTTTTCAATTTTTAAGAGCAACAATTACATTAATGAATTTTCAAATGCGCGTGGTCCGATAGCGGGAGTAAACAATTGCTCTTGTTATTATTCATTATCTTGCGGCTTTATTGGGCTTGGCTCATCTTGTTTAGATGGGAAATGTCAAAAAGTACAAGGATGTGGAATTGTCGGAACCTCAAACTGTACTGGAACTTGTTCGAAATAATAAAAGATGAAACTTAAAACAATCCTAACTACGATCATTGCAGGCTTTTTATTCACGGCTTTTATCTACAACATAGGAATAATTGGTGCGGGGATAATTGAGCTACTTGGATTAGAAGGAAACAATTTATTGGTTAATTATTTTAATCAATTCGTCAACAGCTATCTTTTCTTATATGGTAGTATCACTATTTTTTATTTTTTCCTATATAGGATTGTTTACAGAATATGTTTTATAAAAAACGATTTTAAAATTGCACTATTATGCATAACTACTCCAATATTATTGGATGCTACTGTTTTAATAGGAAACCAATCACTTATCCCGTTAAGATTCCCATTTGCAAGCATTTTCCCCATAATAGGTGTTTTTATGGCTTTTTTATTCATTAAATACAAAAGAATTGTTTTCTATGGTTGCTTGATTCCTGTGATACTCTTTTTTTACTTGACAAATCAGATTATAGTACCAACAATTATTTATAATAGTATCGAAAGAGAGACTTCTGATATACCCGAGGCTGATTTCTTCGAATATACATTCTTAACTAAGGATAGTATACCGGTAAAACTTAGTGACATATCTAATAACAAATGCACTCTTATAGAAACTTATTTTATTGGTTGTGCAGCTTGCGAAGAAAAAAAAGAGGCATTAAAAATTGTTTTAGATAAATTTCAAAACAAATCTTTTGTACTTGTAAATATTTGCGATGGTAAAATATCTACGTTTAATAATTTTAAAAAACATTTACCAAAGAATAGTAGCACTAAAGAGTTGTATTTATATGATTTTGGTGGAATATTTAGGAACCAATTAAAGATTGATGCTTATCCCACAGAGTTGATTCTGAATAAAAACAGGATTGTTTCTAAAAAAATCGGTTTTGAAACAATGATAATTGACTTGTATGTGAACGATGAAATAGCAACAATTAATTCCATTCTTAATGAATAAAATAATCTTCACTCTAAGTATTGTTATTGCGCTAAGTTCTTGTTCGAAAAAGCAACCTTTTGTTTTTATAAAAAACAAAGTCGTCTATATGGAAACGATCCAAGCTGACTCAACAAAAAAATTGCAGATTTGTATATACAATACAGGACAATCTACTTTAATAATAGAGGGAATAAAAACAAGTTGCGAATGCACTGTAATTAAAAGCTTAAACAATGCATCCATAGACATTAATGATTCACTACTTGTGCCTATTGAAATAAAGGGTTATAAAAATGATATAGGTAAGCAAAAAGAAGTTGTTTGTACTATAAGAACAAATGCTCCATCTATTTTTGATTCAATGAACATTTATTATTGGACAAAGTAAAATAGATGTAAACAACTTACTCAGAATAAAAAAAGCCTCACAAAATGTGAGGCTTTATACTGTATAATTTTAAAGTTCTTTTATTAATAACATTCGCGTCTGGTAATCCGATCCACCAGGATTATTATTATTTCCTGCAGGACACATATTAGTTCTGTATTGAACAACTACTGTATGTGATCCAGAACTTAGACTAACAACACCAGTGTTAGAATTGTTTGCATTTACCAATACACCTTCATTTGTGGAACGAAACGTTGTTGTTTCAACACCATCAATTAATACTCTAGTTGCCATGTAAACACTTCCTCCGCAGGGATGCGTTGCTGTAAGATTGTAAACTATCATTACATCGGCTGCATTAGCAAGTGAAAAGGTTAAAGTGAGGTCAGAAAATTGTCGCCATGCACCATCTGAAGTAAAAGAGAATGAACTTGTACCTCCTGCCGAGGCCTTTAATTTACTTCGCCAAGATGCATTTCCACTTGCGTCTGAAGTCAAAACTTTCCCTGCGCCTTCTGTGCCATCGGTAATTTTCATTTTTCCGTCAATATGTGCTGCATTTCCTGTCCCTAAAGTTTTTGTGTAGAGTGCGCTGTTTGTGCTAGAAGTATTGCTAATCTCAAATGATGCGACAGGACCAGTTCCATAGGTATTTGCATACAACACTTCTGATGAATTTGTAGCTTCAGTAACTTGAAACAAAGCAGCTTTACCACTACCACTATTGTAACCGGAAACAGCCATTTGTTGCACCAATAACTGCATCATATGGGCTAGATGAATTAGAAATCTCAAAGAAACCAGCGTTCGCATCTGCAGTATTTGCTGTGTTCTTAACTGCCAATTTACTTGTTGGATTCAGAACACCTATTCCTATGTTAGTTCCATCATTAAACAGATTGCTGGTTGCAACCCATGCGGTCCCATTGTGATAAATTGTTTGACCGGTTGTTCCAACAACACCAAAAGTACCTGTCGCTCCTGTTGCACCTTGTGGACCTTGAACCCCTTGTGCCCCTTGAGGACCGGTTGCTCCGGCTACACCTGTTGCACCGTTTGTTCCATTAGTTCCTGCAGTTCCAGTTGCTCCGGTTGCACCATTTGTTCCATTTGTTCCAGCGGCACCAGTTGCTCCTGTACTTCCCGTTGCACCATTTGTTCCATTAGTCCCAGCTACACCAGTTGCACCAGTACTACCCGTTGCACCAGTTATTCCATTTGTTCCGTTTGTCCCAGCAACACCAGTTGCACCTGTACTACCTGTGGCACCATTCGTTCCATTTGTACCTGCTGTTCCAGTTGCGCCTGTACTTCCTGTTGCTCCATTTGTTCCGTTCGTTCCTGCAGTTCCAGTTGCTCCTGTTGCACCAGTTATTCCATTTGTTCCTGCTACACCTGTTGCACCAGTACTTCCTGTTGCGCCATCTGTTCCATTGATTCCATTGGTTCCTGCTGTTCCAGTTGCGCCTGTACTTCCTGTTGCGCCATTGATTCCGTTTGTTCCCGCAACACCTGTTGCACCTGTACTTCCAGTTACACCATCTGCACCTTGTGCTCCTTGAGCACCTTGTGCACCATCTGTTCCATCTGCACCTGCAGCACCTGTTGCGCCTGTTGCACCATCAATACCAGCTACTCCCTGAGCACCTGTTGCTCCTGTAACACCATCAATTCCATTTGCTCCATCATTACCAGTTGCACCGGATATTCCATCAACACCTGTTGCACCTGTTGCGCCTGTTGCACCTTGTGCTCCAGCTGTTCCAGAACTTGCTGCATATAATGCATAAGGAACACTCAACAATTGTTGAGTACCCATCAATACATAGGATGTTCCACCTGTTACATCCATACTTATTTCTATATAATAAGGACCGTTTGCCCAATCTATTGCCATAAAAGAACCTGACTGTGGAGTACCATTCCCTACTACCAAGTTTAATAAACCTAAATTATTAGATGTAACCGTATGCGTTTCGGTATATACAGAAGAGCCAGTTGTACTACCTTGTAATAAGCTTATTTGCAAGCCAATTGCTTGGTTTGTTAACGCAACACCACCAGCATCGCGAGCTACCGCCTGATAGTTAAAACCTTGTGGTGCTTGAGCATAAGCAGATGAAAATGCTACAAGAAGTAAAAGTGTAATTAATTTTTTCATGAGATGTAATTGAGTAGATAATTGTTTAATGAGATTTTAAGAGCTTATGTGTTTCTGATTTGTTTATTTTTAATAGATAAGTCCCTGCTGGATAGGTGGACATATTGATTTCCAATGCTTGTGAATTAACCAAGTGTTTTTCTAATAATTTACCATCTACGCTGTACACTTCAACCAATGTATTTTTTTGAGTTGATGTAAATTGAATTTGAACTACATCAATTGTTGGATTTGGAAAAACCTTTACATCATTTAATGTTGCTGCATCTGCAATTGTTGTTACAACAATACTTGGTTGGTGAAAACCTTGACTAAGCAGATTGGTTGAATTATCCAAGGTTGCTGTTGCTGGTTCTCCCAAGGTCCAATCCAAGGTAGTGGTTCCATTGCTCATGCTTGTCCCTGATGTTGTAATAACTTCGGGTGATAAAGTTTGTGCGGTTGCATAGTTGAAAGCAACTAACGCACAAAAAAGTAGGAGTATTTTTTTCATGATCTTATTTTAAGAAAACAAATACAGTACAATTGTCAAAAAAACCTAGTTCAATATTAGAATCCTAAGGCAAAAGAAAGACTGAATGTAGAATTAACAAATGAATCAGGAGCAAAATTACCCTGCGTGTCTCTGGTTGGGAATGTTTTGCCTTCTATACGAATAAGCGCATTTTCCATTGGAGCATAATCTAGATTTAAGGAAAATCCGGTTACTTCGTTATTGATTCCTATTATCCGATTTTGATCATTAAAATATTCGGCTCTTAAACAGGTATTCCACTGCTTGGTTAATTTGCATCGAACCAACAATGCAGGTGTATACCAGCCGGCAAACGATTTATCAGTTTTAGATTTTTGTTCGTAACCAAAATCGAAAACAGATGCAATCGCAAGTTTATCTGAAATTAGCCATGTAAAATAAACATCATGAAAATGTCGAAGTACTTGTAAGGAATCGGGTAAATTTTTCCCTTCACCTAAAAAGGTACTGTAATTAATTAGCCATTTTTTAGTAGGAACAAATTGCACTTGAGTACCAACAGCTTTGTTGCTATTTTTCTCCTCTATATTTTGCCAACCATTTAAAACAAGAAAAGCTAAACTCAACTTTGAATTAGGGACAAAACTCAACTTTGCACCTGTTTCATAATAAGGTGAATTTTCGGCACACAACGACCTCGTTAGTGTCCAATTGTCCTTTGAAATAGCTGTTTCCATTCCAATGTGAGAAGGCATAATACCGGCATCTAACCATATTTTTTTTGAAAGTTTTACACCTACACTTGCTTCATTAATAAATTGTAACAAGGTTGGTTCGGCTGCATAATTCGCTTTCACATAGGTTCCTGCATGCAACAACAAATTACTTCTTAATCTGCGATTGCTATACTTTAGTCCAACAACCACATTGTTTACATTAAACTCATTGTGTCGGTTATGGTTGTATGCAAAAGGAATGTTATTAGAAGTCGGCTCCGTAAAATTATAAGCATAATAACAATCGATATAACCAGTAACGGTAATACTGGAAGTACTATCGGTTTGGGCGAAACTCACACCCGATAACAAACACAAATAAAAACTGAGCAGCAAAGCCTTTTTCATATTTTGCAAATGTATAACAATCATCTAGCTTGCAATTATTAAAACACATGATTCTAAACATATTAATACAATAGCCTAGAAAGAAAATTAATGTGAGTTGTAAAATATTCAAAATACCATCGTTACACTTTCACATTAAAAAACTTGTTACTATTTAAATATCGTTGCATAGATTTCTTGTAAAAAAAATTTAATGACAAAAAAGTGCTTGTTTCAATAAAAAAAGCCTCTTAATATAAATTAAGAGGCTTTACAAATATTAATTTAAATATTACCAAATCCAATATTCAATAAACACTAATCCAGGAGCTCCATTACCAGTCCCACAAGTCCATGCTCCACCGCCTCCACCGGCACCAAATCCTGTTCCTTCTGCTCTACAAGAGCCATTTGTATTACCTCCAACACCACCTGTTCCAAACAAGCCAGACGCTCCACTTGGTGACTGAGATCCAAATACGCAGCTAGCACATCCGCCAGCACCACCATTTCTCGAAATTACGCCAAAAGAACTTGCACCGCCAGTTCCTCCTGCAGATGCGCTCATCCCATCTGCACCGCCACCTCCGCCAGATCCAACAATAACAGTAATAGATGCCCCAGGTGTTACTGATATCACTGTATCTCTAACATATGAACCAGCTGCACCACCATTTCCTCCACTAGCACCCGGACCACGTCCACCACCTCCTCCTCCAGCACCAACAATAGTAAGACGAACAGAACTTGCACCACCAGGAACAACGAAGGTGTATGTGCCAGGAGTTGTATACATTTGACTGCCATGAGGTTTCGAAACATTTTGCCAACTTGCATTTCCATTTGCATCAGAAGTAAGAACTTTTCCTGAAGCTTGATTTCCATCAACAATTTTGATTGTAGCACCAGAAGTTCCTTGAACATCAAGTTTAGCTGAAGGAGAAGATGTTCCAATTCCTACATTCCCGTTTCCTTTGATGCGCATCAATTCATTACTTGTTGTAGTATTCACTCCAGCGTAAAAAGCATGATCCGAAGTTGTAGAGGAAGTCTGATAGCGTAACATACCACCATTTATTCCAAAACCATAATACTGGTGATCGTTGTTTGCGTCTTCCCAAAATACAACTCTCCGATTTGCAATTACATTTCCGAATTGTAAAGCTGCATGTGGGGTTGTCGTTCCAAGACCAGTATTTCCAGTAAATGAATTTGAAACACCGTTTTCATTTTGAATTAAGGATCCCCAGAAGTTTATTTTACGTGAAGTGGCATCTGTATTTATACCAACAATATTTAATCCTGCTGCAAAAGTTGCCGATCCAAGAACACCATCATCCGCATTTGAAGAACTATTTGAAAGTTTTAGTGCATTATTTATTTCTAATTTACGAGCAGGTGTTGTGGTTCCAATCCCAATATTTCCACCATTGTTATAAATATTGCTACTATTCAAAACCCACTGACTACCATTCCAATAAGTTGTATTTCCTGCAAGGGTACCATTCGATATTAGACCAGTAGCACCTGTTACCCCAACTATTCCTTGTGGGCCAGTAGCTCCTGTTGCTCCATCAGCACCAGTATTTCCGGTTACACCAACTATTCCTTGTGGGCCTGTTGCTCCATCAGCACCTGTATTTCCAGTTACACCAACTATACCTTGTGCACCTGTTGCTCCATCAGCACCTGTATTTCCGGTTACACCAACTATTCCTTGTGCACCTGTTGCTCCT
>JBIIOB010000337.1:0-3326 GCA_044337125.1 Bacteroidia bacterium | reverse complement strand
GAACGTGTAAACGAATTGATTGAATGGGGAGCAAAGTTTGATAAAAACGAAAAAGGAGAATATGATTTAGCACGCGAAGGCGGACATTCCGAACACCGCATTTTACATCATAAAGACAATACCGGATTTGAAATTGAACGAGCATTATTAGCAGCAGTTCACCAACATCCCAACATTGAAATATTCGATCATCATTTTGCCATCGATATTTTAACTCAACATCATTTAGGTAAAGAAGTAAACAGTCGCACCCCCAACATTGAATGTTATGGTGCCTATGTACTGAACTTAAAAACCAACAAAATAGAAACCATACTTGCCAAAACAACCTTAATGGCAACTGGTGGAGCGGGACATGTTTACAGCACTACCACCAACCCAACCATTGCTACTGGCGATGGTGTTGCAATGGTATACCGTGCAAAAGGAAAAGTAGAAGGCATGGAATTTTATCAGTTCCACCCAACTTCATTGTACAATCCGAATGAAAGTCCATCCTATTTAATTTCCGAAGCCGTACGCGGACATGGTGGTATATTAAAAACAATAGATGGAAAAGAGTTCATGCACAAATACGATGAACGCAAATCACTAGCACCACGCGACATTGTAGCACGTGCTATCGATAATGAAATGAAAACCCGTGGCGATGATTATGTTTACTTGGATTGCCGCCACATCGATAAAGACGATTTCATAAAGCACTTCCCAAACATTTACCAAAAATGTTTGAGTTTAAACATTGATGTTACAAAAGATTATATTCCTGTAGTACCTGCAGCACATTACATGTGTGGAGGGATTAAAGTGGACAAAAAAGGATTGAGCAGCATCAAAAATTTATATGCCATTGGCGAATGTTCGAGTACGGGTTTGCACGGTGCCAACCGTTTAGCATCCAATTCTTTGTTAGAAGCAATTGTATATGCACACCATGCAGCACTCGCTTGTATTGAAGATACAAAACAAACCAACTATTGCGAATCGATTCCCGATTGGGATGCAGAGGGCACAGCTCATCCCGAAGAAATGGTATTGTTAATACAAAGTTTAAGAGAAGTGCAAGCCATCATGACCAATTATGTAGGCATTGTTCGTTCCGATTTACGCTTGCAACGTGCTTTCGATCGATTAGAGATACTTTACAAAGAGAATGAAGCCTTGTATTTAAAAACCACCATTTCACCCAAATTATGCGAGCTACGCAATTTAATTAATGTGGCCTACATCATTATTAAACATGCCCGCCAACGCAAAGAAAGTGTAGGATTGCATTATTCGATTAATTATCCGAAGAAGTAAAATTTGTTTTATTTCATTTCCAAAAATAGATTACACCTTAAACTTCTCGCCCCAATCTGCCATTTGCTGCATCACCGGCAAAAGCTTTTTGCCTTCTTTAGTTAAAGAATATTCAACCTTGGGTGGAATTACTTCATACACCTTTCTGCTCACAATACCACTAGCTTCTAGCTCTCTCAATACTTGTGTAAGCATTTTATCATTTATTCCTACCAGTATTTTTTTTAGTTCGCCAAAGCGTTTGGTTCCATCTCTTAAATTCCAAAACACCAATCCTTTCCATCTTCCGCCAATCACCGAAAGGGTTAAATCAACTGGGCAGTAGTAAAATGTACCATCTAATTCGTATCGTTTCATTGTTTATTTTTTTTGTAAAGGTAAATCACATTCGGTTTACTTACCAAAAGGATAGCACTTTCATTTTGGGTAGTATATTGTGTATCCACGGTACATACTTCACCTTTGCATTCAACAACTAAAAACAAAATGAAATGGAAAAAGAACAAGTACAAAACACAGCATTGGCTGTTTCAAAAGCTATCTTAGAAGCTCGTTGGAATGATTTAGATAATTTATTGGATGATAATTTCACCTACACTGGCGATGGATTTGTTTTCACAAAAGATGAATACATTGGATTTATGCAGGATATGAAAGCTGCATTTTCAAATTTAAAAATGGAGTTTCCTCATATTGTGGTGGATGTTGATACTGCTTCTATTCGTTTTATTTCAACTGCTGTAAATACAGGCAAATTTATGGGAGCACCTGCGAATAAAAAGAGCTTAGTCATCAACGGCATTTTTATCCGAAAAATAAAAGATGGCAAAGTAATGCAAGAGTGGCAAACCACGGATTTATTAGGTGTAATGAAACAAATAGGTTTTGGAGCTTTATTCGGCTACTCCCTTTTTGTCGGATTGTTTAATGTAAAGCAAGCGCGTCCAGTTAGAAAAAAATAAACAAATAGGATTCAACAATAATCCCCTTTTCAATTCCTTGAAAAGGGGATTATTATTGCGATTATTTGAGTCTACACACCAAACTGACTCAAGTGATGATTCAAATGTTTGTAGAACATGTTATTGTATTCAGTTGAAGTTAAAAGACCAAATGAATGTGATGCTTTCCCATCAAAATGCTTTGCACCTAACTCTTGTGTTTTGCGAACAAATCCAATTAAACGTTCTTTTTCAGCTGCAAAATCCTTATCGTCTTTCACTAAAAAATCGGGACCTGTTCCTGAATTTTTTTTGTAAGGTTTTTCATTAACTACAATTGGTTTTAAAACCAATTTCAAAATAAATTTCATAAATCCACCTGGTGATTTATACTTTGTAGGTTCGTATTCATATTCATACGTAACTGCACAATGAGCCAACATTTGCGATACACTCATTTTACCCCAAAGAGCTTTTGTTTCAGGTGTTAATTTGTTAATGCGGCTAACGATTTCTTCGCTAACTTCTTTTGAAAACACGTTTGGTAATGCCATTTTTCTATATTTTATAAGCCCTTGCAGGTGACAACACCTGCAAGGGCTTTAATTAACTATTTTCTTTCGCCTTTGTAGGTGTTATCACCAACAAATCAAATTTATGCTGTAACAGCTGTCTTTTTCTCTGATTTAACTTTTGCTATCATTCCAATAAAATCATCGAACAAATAACGTGCATCGTATGGACCAGGACATGCTTCTGGATGGTACTGAACCGAGAACACATTTCTATCGGTATAACGCAAACCTTCAACCGTATTATCGTTTAAGTTCACATGTGTTATTTCCATATTTTTTACTTTCGCAACATCTTCGGCTTTTACACCAAAACCATGGTTTTGCGAAGTAATTTCACTTTTTCCAGTAATCAAATTTTTAACTGGATGGTTTATGCCACGATGCCCTTTATGCATCTTGAATGTAGATATTCCTGATGCTTCAGCAATTAACTGATGTCCCAAGCAAATACCAAATGTTGGCACATTTGAATTGATAATGTTTTTTACAATAGCTGCTTCATCTGGCA
>JBIIOB010000336.1:0-3329 GCA_044337125.1 Bacteroidia bacterium | reverse complement strand
CAGGCAATGTTACGTATGAAGTATTTGAAGCATCCGAAGCATTAAGTGAAGGTGAAGTATTATCATTGGAAGAAAAGTTTTTAGCTGGTCAAGGCCAAAACATTACTCCGGCACGCTACGCTGTAGATAGTATCGAGCGTCAAAAAATATCTGATAAAGTAAAGGAAACACTTGGTGCAGCGGCAAAGGTATTGATGGTAAATGGCTATTGCCGTATTGATGCTTTTGTTCGGATTTATGATGTAAATAGAGTGGAAGTAATCTTCATCGAAGTAAACTCTTTGCCTGGTATGACACCAGCTACCTGTATCTTCCATCAAACAGCAATCAATGGTTATAAACCATATGATTTTATTGATCGTATTTTGGACTTTGGATTTAAGAAGAGAGATAGAGTAGCTGTTTAAGCTGCTCTATCTTGGATACTCAACACGAACATGGTAAATGTTCATCAATTTCTTTTTGAATATTTTCTTTAATGTATTGATATCTTTAAATGTGATATCTGCATTTACAAATTGTTCCTGCTCAATTTGCTTGTTAATAATCATTTCCACTAAATTATCGATTGCTTCTGCATCATACTTTTTTAAACTTCTTGATGCCGCTTCAACTGAATCTGCCATCATTAATACAGCAGTTTCTTTTGAGAAAGGAATTGGTCCAGGATAATGAAACTTTGATTCATCAATCTTTTCTTCTGGAAATGCATTTTGAAATGACCGGTAAAAGTAAGCTGTTATACTTGTACCATGATGCGTTCTAATAAAGTCGATAATCTGCTCCGGTAATTTGTTTTTCTTTGCAATCTCAACGCCTTTTATAACATGGTCAATAATGATGGATGCGCTTTCGTCAAAGTTTAAATCTTCGTGTGGATTAATACCATGTGCTTGATTTTCGATAAAGTACATAGGCATATCCATTTTTCCGATGTCATGGTAAAGTGCTCCAGCTCTAACTAGTAATGCATTGCCTCCAATAGTGAAAATAGCTTCTTCTGCTAAATTGGCAACTTGTAAAGAATGTTGAAATGTTCCAGGAGCCCTTGATGCTAATTCTCTTAATAATTTGCCGTTGGTGTCGGATAATTCTAATAAGGAAACATCTGAAATAAAGCCAAATAATTTTTCAAAAATAAAAATCAATGGATACGAAAAGAGGGTGAGCAATGCGCTAATGCCAAACCATGCAAAATCATAACCTGCAATAACATCAATGCCTCCTTCTTGAATAATTGTTATTCCAATGTAGGAAATACTATAAGTAAAAAAGATAATGATGGATGATAAAAATATTTGTGATCGATTGCGCATATTTACAATACTGAAAATTGCAACCATTCCGCCCAAGAGCTGAATAAAAGCAAATTCAAATCGATTAGGTGCAATAAAGGATATGATTAAAACAGTAACTAAATGAACAAACAAGGCTATGCGTGTATCGTAAAAAGCACGAATAATAACAGGTAAAATACAGAATGGCAATAAATAGATACTAAATGCTTGTGAGTTAATAGCAATATCAGCCATTAAAACTTGAAGAATAATAAGGATTAAAATAAAGGTGATTTTGGTATTGTCTAAAAAAATATCATTTCTAAAAAACAACAAAAAGACTGTAAGTACAGATAAACATAAAGTTACAATTACAATTTGTCCTAGTAGTATAAAATAATAATTACTTGAATCACCTGCTTGTTGCTCATATTCATCTTTTAAGGATTGAATAATTTGAAATTTTACTGGATCAACAATTTCTCCTTTTGAGATAATTCGTTGGTTTTTTAGAATGATATCTCTAGAAGGGGCAATTTCATTGATGGTTTGTTGTAAAACTTTATCAGTGGTTTGTTTATCGTAAAAAATACTTTGTGAAATTGCATTTTCGAGGTATGGACTTACAAATTCTACAGAAACAATTGATTTGTTTTTTAGTAGTTCTTCTTGGATATAATTATACGCTGTTTTTACAGTAAAAAAGTCCTTTAATTCATGTTCCTCTGCTACATTATTATTTAAAAGATAAATAGAGTAATCACTTGGTTTGTTTTCAATGATTGGATTGTTTTCAATTATCCCTTTGAAAAATAGGCTGTCAAGAATATTATTGGCAATTTTTAAGCTGGATTCTTTTAATTTGTTGTTTTTAGCAGCCCAATTAATTTCAAATTCCTTGCTAAGGATTTCCTTTTTCTTTTTTATTTCTCCTTTATTTATTTTGAAATAGGGTTTAGCGTTCCTTATGACCTCCGTTTTTTCAAGTGATAATTCTTCTTTTGTCTTCTTAATAGCAAAGTCAAAAGGAGCAATTAAATCTTCGTGGTGCCAAGGTTTTCCTTTTAAATTTTGAAATTCATATTTGAATTTTCCTTGTTTAGGAAAAATATAAACAATAAACCCGATAGCCATAACAAATATAATTCCTTTGTATATTTCGGGGTGACTGTGACGTACGAATGATATTATTTTTTTCACGGAGACGATAGAATATAAGCGAAAATAGGAATATTTAAACACTCTTTACCGTGGTTTAAAGCCCAGTTGTTCACAGTTTTATTCACATATTTTTGATAAAAAAGCACAAAATTCAGGTAATAATATGGCGAATAACGTTAAATTTGAACTCAATTAATAAAACTAAGAATCACTTTAAAATCAATAAATAAATTATGAAAGACGTTTACATTATTTCAGCAGTTCGTACACCATTAGGGAGCTTTGGTGGCGCATTAGCAGGTGTTTCTGCAACAAGATTGGGTGCAGCAGCTATTAAAGGAGCATTAGCAAAAGCTGGTGTTGATGGAAAAGAAGTACAGGAAGTTTATATGGGAAGTGTATTACAAGCTAATTTAGGACAAGCTCCTGCTCGTCAGGCTTCTATGTTTGCTGGTTTGCCAAATACAGTACAATGTACTACGATCAATAAAGTTTGTGCATCTGGAATGAAAGCAATTATGATTGGTGCACAAAGCATTATGTGTGGCGATGCTGATGTTGTCGTTGCTGGTGGTATGGAAAATATGAGCCAAGTTCCATTTTATTCTGAAAACATGCGTTGGGGGAATAAATATGGTAATGTTACAATGATTGATGGTTTGGCAAAAGATGGTTTAACTGATGTTTACCATAATTATCCTATGGGTAATGCAGCTGATTTATGTGCTAAAGAATGCAATATTTCTCGTGAAGAACAAGATGCTTTTGCAATTGAATCCTATAAACGTTCCCAAGCAGCATGGGCTGCTGGTAAATTCAATGATGAAATTGTTCCAGTAGAAATTCCACAACGTAAAGGTGATCCAATTTTAATGAAAGAAGACGAAGAAT
>JBIIOB010000026.1:0-10896 GCA_044337125.1 Bacteroidia bacterium | reverse complement strand
CTTCATCCTCCACTGTCTCAAAATTTTCCTTTTTTGAACGGTCCGACACCACCGACCAACGTCCACTGCCGGGCGCTAACATTACTCCCATTGTATTGGAGGAATCGGTATAAAATACAAATCCACCCGCTGCTCTTACCACAAATTGAAAGGCAAGCGGTGCAACAGTTTCAGAATTAGAAGAAACATCCGAATATACAAAAGCCGGTTTTAATAAATTACTTGCAGCTTTAAAACCTAACAATACAGATCTATTTCCTGTGGCACGTGTATAGGTACCGTAACCTATGGATTGATTTCCTGTTGATGTATTACCAAAACCAATTAGGACATTAATTGCACCAGATGTGTAGTTGTTTTTTCCTATTGTAACATCCCGGTAATCTAATGAATGACAACTATCTCCCATTGCAATACTATTTCCCTCAGGATATGCCCCGACAGCCATTGCTGAGGATTTCCGACCCGCAACAAACGAATAATCAACAACAGTATTTTCAAAGCCAACACCAAATGAATAAGAACGTGCTGTTGTATTGTAACCAAATGCAGCTGAATAGGTTCCTGTATTTACAGTATCCCATTGATTACCACTAATTGCACCAGCTCTAAACACAGCCTTACCAGGATACCATAACAACTTGTTTCCAGCATTGTTAGATGGATTAGTTATAGTACCTATTATTCCTGTTGATAGCAATCCATCAACACCATTACTACTTAAGGTTCCTATACTTGTTGAATTAGCTAATAAAATGTTCGAACTTAAATCTAACTTCATTCGTTCAATATTGTTCGTTTTTATCACGAATGAATTGCCATCGCTTGTACCAAGGTAATACAATTGATTGCTTATAATATTTCCTGTTTCAATCCAAGTTGTATTGGCAGAATTGAGGGTATACATAGCTGTATCGGAATGCAATGCATTGGCAGTGTTATTTGAATTTTGTGAGTTGGAAGCAAAATTCGAAGTGTCGGTAGCAAACGAAAAAAACACAGAATCTGATGTTGGATTAACAAAAACGTATGCAGCTGTATCACTATGATTAACATGCAATGTTGAGAATGCAAAAAGTACAGAATCACTATCTAAATCTTTAGATGGAATCCAATTGGAGCCATTCCACTTTAAAAGTTTTGCAATTGAACTATTCGCTGTATCTGCATCAGTAAAATCGTTTAAACTTTTTGAGGATACTAATCCTGTAGTAGAGGAATGAAAAGCATAAGGAACAGAGAACAATTGGGTGTTTCCGTAATCCAAAAAGCTGGTCCCTCCAGAAACATCCATAGACACTTGAAGGAAAAATGCGCTTGATGACCAATTAATAGAGCCAAAGTTAGAATATTGAGCTATACCTGTTGATACACCTTCACCAATAACAAGTGAAACCAATCCATTGTTATCTGTTGCGGTTGATTGCACTTCCTGATAAACCAACAATCCAGAAGGTGAACCCGAACGCAATGAAAACCTAACATTTGTTAATTGATTTACTACTCGCTGACCTGCTAAATCCCTCACGACTGTTTGGTACCGAAAACCATCCGGACTAGTTTGGGCGCTTGAATACTTTCCTGTTAACATGAACAAGATGAATATACATAGCAGGTATGTTCTATACTTATTCCACATTCTAAATCTTTGTAATCTTTAGTACTTGGTTAATGTTTTTTTCAGCTGAATAGATATTAATAAAATAAACACCCCGAGCTAATGATGAAAAATCAACATCGATTTTAATGCGTCCATTTGAAGCTGATTGAACAGATTCTAATTGTATCAACTTACCACTAATGTCCATTACACGGATTTCGACATTGCCCTCAAAAGCAGGCTCAGAAACAATGGAAACATTAGCAATAGTGGGATTGGGAAATGCATTAAATAAATTAACACCATCGTTTAAAGTGCTAGTAATAATAAATTCATCGCTTTGCACAAAACCTTGTGTTAAAATGGTTGACGTGGCAAATTCCGTTTCTACAATTAACTCACCTATGCTCGATTGAATTTGAATAGTCGATCCAGAACTACTTCCAGCAGAAATAAAACCATATCGTTCAATACTCTGCGCTTTAATTCCAATAGTGAAAGTCAGATAAAAAAAACAGAAAAGAGAACCGAGTAATTTGTTCATTTATTTTGTTTTATAGTGTATAAATATACAAATATATCCTGAAAAACAACGGATTGAAAAAGACAAAATTAACTATACACAAGTATGCTTAAATTGAAAATTTTTCGAGAAAGGAATCTGGATTATTTGCCAAATGAACATATTCCTTAAGCTTTTCGCCTTGTTTCCACCATTCACTTTTTAGTAGGCTTGAACGGGTTGCTTCATCAAAACGAAAACGGATATGTTTGGCCGGCACTCCTGCTACAATTGAATAGGGCTCAACATCTTTCGTTACAACTGAACCAGCCCCAACAACAGCACCATCTCCAATTTTTACCCCTGAAAGAATTATAACGCCTGCAGAAATAAGAACATCATTACCAATTATGACCAACTTTCCACCAATTTCATTAAACTTATTCTCTGTTACCCAACCCCTCCTTTTAGCATAAAACATAGGGCTAGTGGATACAAAATCCAAGGGATGATTTATTAGGCCGATTTTAACATCGAATGAAATACTTGTAAAACTTCCTATTGATTCACAATTACCAATAAAAGTATTATTAGCAATGTAGACATATTCACCAATACGATTGATTTTATTTGAAATAAAAACATCTTCCTCCACAATTAAACCTCTATTAATTTTTAAGGAAGAAGGAATATATGATTTAATTTTTTTGTGTGATATTTTATATGGATAAATAAATTTTATCCTAAACCATCTTTTAAAATCGTTCCATAAACTTCTTAGAATGGTATATAATATTGCCATAAAAGAATAAGTTATTTTTTCGATGAAGATTTCGAGCCATAACCTTGTCCATAGCCATAGCCATAACCATAGCCATAACCATAGCCATAACCGTAATTGTAATAATAACGAGAGCGTTTTAATTTAACTCCATTTAATACAAATCCAAAGTTTTTCACTTTATTAGTTTGAACCAATTCTTCGGCAGTGGCGATAATTTGTTTTTTAGCAAATTTGGTATTTAAAACAAATAAAAGCGCATCCACATGTTTCATGATAATCAAGGCATCAGTAATCAAACCTATTGGGGCTGTATCCACTATCACATAATCGTAATGTGCACGAGCGTAATCAAATATTGTTTTTAATCGATCACTCATAATTAATTCAGATGCATTTGGAGGAACAGGACCTGCCAACAATACATCCAAATTTTCCACCACAGTTGGTAAAATAACATCTTGCACTTGTGACTTACCAATCAAAATAGTGGTTACTCCTTGTTCTGAACTCATTCCCAATGCTTTTTGAACCTTTGGCTTGTGCAAATCCAATTCTATAATTAACACTTTTTTATCACTTTTAGCAATAATGGTAGCCAAATTCACCGAACAAAAGGTTTTTCCTTCTCCAGGATTATAAGATGTAACCAAGACCAATTTTGATTCGTGATCAGAGGCCATGTATTGCAAATTGGTACGCACTCCTCTAAAGCTTTCAGTTATAGCTGATTTAGAATCCTTATCAACAACAATATAATTCTGAATAGCCTCTTTTGAATACAATATTTCTCCAACAATTGGCAAGTTGGTAAGTGTTTTTAATTCGGCTATACTTTCTATAGTATGGAACAATAAATTACGAATGAAAATAATGGTAAAACCTAATATTAAACCAGCAATTAAAAAATAGTTTAATATTTTACGTTTATTCGGACGAATTACTCCCATATCACGAGCCGTTTCGATCACTTTAATTTCAGGCAATATTCCTGCACGAGCAATGATGGTATTGGATTTTTTTTCCAGCAAGAACAAATACATTTTTTGGTTCACATCAAAATTTCGCTCAATGGCCAATAATTCACGTTGCTTCTTAGGAATAGTTTTAATATTAGCAATGTAAAAATTAATCTGATTTTCAATATTTTTAATATTGTCTTTAATTGCCTTTTTAGAGTTATTTATGTAAACCAATAAATCTTGCTTTATTCTAAGTATTTGTTGCTGATGTTCTTGTACCGAAAAATTTTCTTTAGTGCTACCAACCAAGCGTTCATTCACAGTTATTTGTAATGCATACAATTCCGAAACACTTTTTTTCAAAAACACATCATCGCTTACTACATAAACTGAAGGTGGTAAAAATTGGGGGTCTTTATCTTCAATTATATAAGCTTCAAGCGCAATCAATGCTCCCATTTGCAAATTTTGGTTAGAGCGTTGTTGATCATAAGCACTCATTTTATTAAAATAATCTTCTTGCTCTTTTCCTAAATCCAAAATAGTCCGAGTTTCTTTATAACCTTGCATGGTATCTTCAATGCTAGCCAATACGTCTACCACTTCAACCATTTGTTTCTCGATGTATTTTAAGGTATTCATGTTTACCTCTAATCGTGTTTTTACACTATTTTCGATGTAAACTTGGGTCAGAGTATCTAAAAATTCTTTGGCTCTATCTGCAATTACATCTTCTAATGAAATTTTAATAATATTTGTGCTTCCAGGATTTTCAACATTCATTCCACTTTGGAATTTCGCTACTAAACTTTCAGTACTATGTACTTTAAATTGGTAATCAATGGCTGAAATGGTATTTATATTCTCCGCTGTAATCGAATTATTATTAACCACCATTTTTAATTCAGGATCAATAAAATCCTTTCCAAAAAATCCCTTTTTTCTGATTTCTTTTCCTCCTTTTTCAATTACTATTTCATATTGAGAAGGATTAAGGATTTTTAATCCAATATTTTTTTCATACAAACTGGGATTGATATTTTGAACATCAATGGAATAAGGCATGCTGCGATAAACCTCTGTTTCTTTTATCCTTCCAATGATGGTGTATGAAACATTCAAATTCATTCGTTTAACTGCTTTTTCGAGCAAATCATAGGATTGAATGACACGCATCTCGGTAGTATTGTCAACGCTCGATTGATTCCAAAAATTATAATAGGAGCCAAAATCCTCCCCAATTATATTCTGCTCGTTTACCTGATCGTTTGATTTTAATAAAATTTGCGATTGCGCCTCGTATACATTCGGCATTTTGTAGGTATAGATATAAGATACACCACCAAATAGCAAAGCAGTAACCACAGGTATATACCAGTTTTTTGCAAAAACTCTATAAAATTGCTTAATATCCTCCAGGTCAAGAATGGTCGTTTTTTTATTACTCATTTAATTTTCGAAATTATGAAGATACAAATATAGTTAAGTATTTTTAAAGTAACCTACCAAAGCCAATTTCTTGGTAATAGGTATTTAAATGCTTAAAAATCGTTTTTATACAAAAAACAAAATTTCTTACATAGCGAACTTTTTTGACACCAAAAACAAAAAAAATCTTATCTTAGCAACTGGAAATAATATTAAAATTCGATTTAAATAATTTACTTAATCATAATCAACATGAAAAAAGCACTACTACTCATCTTACTTACTACATTATTTGGAGTAAATACAGGATTTTCAATTGCCTACGTTAGCGCTGGAGCTGGACCTGCAAATTGGAATGTGGCAACTTCATGGACTCCGAACGGTATCCCAACTCAAAATGACGATGTAACCATTAGCGCAGGACATACCATAAACATAAATGCATCTGCATTAATATGCAGGAACATTACTATTGCAGGTACATTAAACTGGACAACCAACAATCCTTTAACTGTTAGAGGAACAAATTATACAGTAACCGGTACCGAATCGGGGTTTGGGAGCGTATTGTTTAATGCATCAACGGTAAATATCAATGGAAATGGGGCATTCGGACAGGGTATTGGTTATTCTTTAAGCACAAATGCTACAATAGCAGCTGGTGCAAATGTTAATAAAAGTAGTTCAAATTTAGTAATTGGTATTGGAAAAACACTAACCAACCTTGGTACTTTAACTGTAAACTTGTTTACCTACCGAGTAGGTTCTGTATTTATTAATTCTACCAATGCAACACTAACTCTTAAACGAAGTGGTTTTATGTTGGGAGAAACCTTTACTGCTCATGCAACTGGAAATACAGTTAATTTACAATACACATCAGGAGATATTCCAACTCCTACCGCTGGCTATTATAATTTAACTATTGCCGGAACAGTTGCTGGTACTAAAACACTTCCTGCCAATACAACGGTATTAAATAATTTTACCATTAACGCTACTAATACACTTAATACCAACAATTTTGATTTGTTAGTTGGGAAAAACTTTACCAACAATGGTACGTTTACTGGTTCAACAGGAAAAACTGTGAATTTTAATGGAAGTACCGCACAAGGCATTTCTACTACAGGAACCTTAACCTTTACAGGTTTAACTATAAACAATGCAGCAGGTGTATCACTTACATCAGGAACGTATAATTTAAGTGAGGTATTAACCATTAGCAATGGTAACTTTAATACCAATGGTCGTAGGTTCACCATGCTTTCAACAGCAACTCAAACGGCACGTATTGCTCCTGTATCTGGAACAGGTAGCATTTCAGGTAACTTTACAATAGAACGATTTATTACGGCACGCGATACCACTTGGTCTATTTTAGCATCACCTGTTCAAGGTACTACCGTTCAAGATTGGGATGATGAATTATTTATTCACTATTCATCTGATGCTGGTCAAGCAACTGTATTATCCTACGATGAATCAATTGCTGATTATGTTCCTGTTTCAGCTTCATCAACAACTGTTGACCCTATGCAGGGCTTTGAAGTTTATTTAACTGCTGATTTTGCATATACAAGTATTTCGAACATTACTGCAAATGCTGTAGGTGTGCCAAATTTTGGAGATCAATCTCTACCAGTAAGTTATACAAATGGGACTGGCTTTGAAGGTCAAAACTTAGTAGGTAACCCTTTTGCATCAAGCATTTCATGGTCAAGTGTTTTCTCTGCTTCATCGAATATCGACAACTATGCAGATGTATTTGATTTTACTACAGGTAACTATGCAAATGTTAATTTGGGTGATGAAATTGGTTCTGGTCAAGGATTTTGGGTGTATGCTTTGCCTGGTTCTGGTGATTTAAATATTCCAGAAAGTGCGAAAACTACTTCTTCTAATAGCACTTATAGAAGTGCTGCATCTCGCTTATTCAACCTAACACTTGCAAGTGCTGATGGTTCTCATGAACTGGCTCATAAATTGGAATTAACTTCTAATATTGCTTTTGAAAATTCAAAAGATGCTAATGACCGATTATTCAGACCAAGTCCTAACAAAAAAGCACCAAAAATTACAGCTTTAGTGGATGGTAAAGAATTCGTTCGTAATGCATTCAATGCTGATAACGAAAATTACGATTTACCTTTAAATGTTAAAGTTGGAATAGAAGGTAAATATGTTATCAATGCTTCCAACCTTGACATGATTAGCAACGACTATACTTGTGTTACATTAGAAGATAAAACATTAAACCAAACAATTGATTTAAATACGAATGCTGCTTACACTTATTTTGCAAGTCCGAAAGATGCAAAAGATCGTTTTGTATTGCACTTTGCTAAAAATGGTAATTGCAGAACAATGAGTTCTTCAATTGCAAGTGCTATCGAAAACCAAGTGCAAGTATTGCCAACTGCAAATGGAAACTCCATTGCATTCAACTTTGCTGAAACATTAAATACAACTGTTACTGTTACTAATTTATTAGGACAAACTATTGTTGAAGGCTTCGCTGTTCAAGCAAATACACAAACAATTGAATTAGGAATCCCTTCTGACTTTTCAGGAATGTACCTAATCAAAATTGAAAATGAAAAAGGTGTTGTTACTAAAAAATTCGTAAAAAAATAAGATTGTAACAAATTAGTTTTAAATTTGCCTTATACAAAAATTACAAAATGAATAAATTCATAAAAATTGCACTTATAGCATTATTAATAGCATCACCAGTATCTATTAACCAAGTACTAGCAGCAACAGGTATGGGTATGGGACCACCTGCTCCATGTGGAGGTCCGTTTCCTCCTTGTCCAATTCCATTGGATGGTGGAGTAAGTTTACTACTTTTAGCTGGCGCTGCATACGGAGGTAAAAAAATATACGATTCAAGAAAAAAAAATCCCGCATAACGGGATTTTTTTTTACCCCTAACTCCTGAACATTCTATCCCCTTGTAGATTGTTTTAGATATTCATTAGCTTTGTAAAATGAAATTCTCCTCAATTTTTAAAAATTCAACTGTTCGCTTTTTAATTATTGTTTTTGGCTTATATATCCTTTGGTATATTCTCTATAAAACCATAATTCAACCAGCAAATTTTGTAGATATGTTTGTGATCAATACAACCATTGATATCAGTAAATGGATTTTAGAAATAATGGGCTATGCAGTATTTACAGGAGCTGAACGAGTAATTGGGGTTGATGGAACAGGTGGATTGTGGATTGGCGACAATTGCAATGGAATGACTTTATTTGCTCTTTTTACCTGGTTTATTGTTGCTTACAAAGGGAAAATTAAATACAAAATTCCCTTTATATTAGTTGGAATCCTTGCTATTGAATTTATGAACGTACTGAGAGTGGTTGGCTTAGCCATTTTAGATACCTATTCTAGAGCATGGACTGAATTTAACCACACTTACACTTTTACCATGATTATTTATGGGTTTATCTTCTTACTCTGGATGACCTGGGTAAATCGCTTTTCAGACAAAGCATAAAAAAAATCCTCTATCAAGCAATGAAAGAGGATTTTTTAGAAATATTTTAGTCTACTTAATTAAACTCCCAAATACTTTTTTAAGTAAATCGGTTACCTGTGCAATAGGATCTTTACGGATTTTTAATTCCTCATCTGCAATTAATTTAAACAAACCATCCATAGCCTTGGTGGTTACATAATCCGTTAAATTCGGATTTTGTTTTTCAACCAATGGTACTTTGTTATAGGCTGTTATAATTGGATTCCAATATTTTGTCAATTCAACCTTATCTATTGCTGTTTGAACAACAGGTGTAAATTTTGTTTTTAGTTCAGCAGTGGTTTTATCTTTCAAATATTGAGTAGCTGCATTATCGGCTCCTTTAAGGATTGCAAATCCATCGCCAATGCTCATGCCTTTCACCGCATTTACAAATACAGGTGCTGCATCTTTAGCTGCCTCCTCTGCGGCTCTATTTAGGGTCATCTCAAACTTATCCACTTGTGCTTTCATTCCCATTTTTATTGCCCAATCTTTCACTTTTTGAGCCTCTGGAGGGAAAACAATAAACAAAGATGGATTTTTATAGAAACCATCCAATTTAGATGCGAATGCTGTTGAGTTGTTTGTACCCACTGTTAATGCTTCTTTTAAACCATTAATCACCTCTTCATTCGTTAAAGGATTAGCTGCTGCTGGTTTACTACCATTTAAGGTTTCATTTGCAACTGAAGCTGCAGCACTAGCAGAATCCTTTAATTGCTGAGTAGTACAAGCTGCTACAAATACAACAGCTGTAATTCCTAAAATGTATTTAAATGATGTTTTCATTGCTTTTATTTTATAAGTTCAAACTATATTATTTTATGTTCATTTACTCTTTGCAATTCTGTTCTCTGTTGTGAAAAGCACTCAGCCTATTTCACTTCAAACTCCAATAGCTTTTTGTCTTCAATAAATGCCTCTAATTTATCTCCAATTTTAACTGGACCTACCCCTTCAGGTGTACCTGTATAAATTAAATCACCAGTTTTTAAAGTAAAAAACTTAGATACATAGGCAATTACTGCATCGAATGAAAACAACAAGTCGCTTGTATTTCCTTTTTGAACCATTGCGCCATTTACTAGTAAATGAAAATTAATTGCATTCAAGTCCTTAAAATCCGCTTTATTCATAAACATTCCAATGGGTGCTGAGCCATCGAATGCTTTTGCTTTTTCCCAAGGCAATCCTTTTTCTTTACACTTAGCTTGTAAATCGCGAGCTGTAAAATCAATCCCTATGCCAATTTCATCGTAATACTTATGTGCAAACTCTTGGGCAATGTTTTTTCCTGCTTTATTTATCTTAAGTACCAATTCCACTTCATGGTGAATTTCATTCGAAAAATCAGGATAATAAAACGGCTGATTATCTTTTATTAATGCAGTATCTGGCTTCAAAAAAAATACTGGTTCAGAGGGAACAGGTGCATTCATTTCTTTTGCATGCTCAGCGTAATTACGTCCAATACAAATTATTTTCATAAAATCGATTTCTAGTTATTCAATTCTTATTTTTTCAATTAAGGTCTTGCAAAAAAAAAGATTCTTCGCTTCTCTCAGAATGACATGCTAACAATACATATTCACCCCTATTTACTATTTACTATTTACTATTCCCTATTACCTATTCACTATTTAATATGCAGCTTCTTTATGCTGAAATCCTTCTTCTCTGAACTACTTATTAAATGCTAATCGTAGTTTAATATCCGTCAATACTTTTTTGGTATACAAAGGGAAATCGCCATTCATCATCCAAGCATAATAGGAAGGTTCTTCGCGCAGCACTTGCTCTACTGATTTACCAGTATGCTTTCCGAAGTTAAAAACCTCTACTCCATTTTCATTAAAGATAATTCGACCGGCTAAATCCGCATTTTTATTGATATTGGTAAATTCATGCAATGCATTGATGTCATTCTTTACCGGTGTACTAATATTCCCTTTTTTATCTTCGAATTCAACACCATCGTATTTTTTCAACTGAGCCAAAAACACTTCATACGTAGCTTCAATGTCCGCTTGAGCACTATGAGCATTTATAATATCTTTTCCACAATAAAACTTGTATGCGGCTTTTAATGT
>JBIIOB010000335.1:0-3344 GCA_044337125.1 Bacteroidia bacterium | reverse complement strand
CACAACCACTTTCAAATACGATTAGCTTTGCTAAAAAACTAATAAGAATAGAAAATCAAAAAAATAGTATTCGAATCTATTTTAATGAAACGATTTCTTTACTAGCATTTCAAATTACGGAGCATACAGGTAAAATTGGTGAGCATTACGTGACCAGTACAGCCAAAGAGTATTTCGAAATGTTTATAAATGCTCTAAAAGGTGGTTTTATTGTTGGTATTTTGGTGATTACTAAATTTTTAATCAATGGACTTCACTTTCCATTGTTTCAAGATACATTATTGAAAGCACTAAATTATTCATTAGGTTTTATTGGAATTCAATTGGTTCATGGAACATTGGCAACCAAACAACCATCTATGACAGCATCTGCAATTGCTCATTCTATTGAAGGTCAGACCGAGACGGAGGAGGTGAAAGAAATTGGTGAATTTATTATTAAAGTTTTTAGAAGTCAGTTTATTGCAGTAATAGGAAATATTATAATTGCATTACCTGTATCCTTTGCAATCAGTTGGATTTGGTTTACAATTTCAGGAAACCATATAGCTGCTTATGATAAAGGATTACACAAAATTGAAGAATTGAATCCATTTACAACATTGTGTGTATTGCATGGTGCCATAGCTGGTGTGATGCTTTTTATTTCAAGTGTAATTGCTGGTGCATCTGAAAATGCAAATATTTTCAACTCCTATTCCAATAGAATTAAAAAGCATACATTGTTATTGAAAGTAATTGGTAAATCACGAACAGAACGGTTAGGTGATTATATTTCAAACAATATTGGAGGATTAGCAGGTAATTTTACACTTGGTTTCTTTTTAGCATTTATGGCATTTTTTGGTGCTATATTCGGAATGAACATCGATATTCAGCATGTAACATTTGCCTCGGGTAATTTAGGACTCGGCTTGGCTGCCACTTATGGTAAAATAGGTTACCATGAGATTATTATGGCTGGAATTGGAATTATCTTGATTGGAATTGTAAATATTGTTGTCAGTTTTTCCTTGGCATTAATTGTCGCAATTAAATCAAGGGGAATTCGATTGAAAAAATCGGATGGAGTATTGTTATATATCGCAAAACGTTTTGTAAAACATCCAATGGTATTTTTCTTCCCACCTAAAAATAGAGTATAGGTTTAGAATGTTTCGCAATCTTTGCACAAATCAATTTCTTTCTTTTTACCCTTAATAAACTTATAAAGCATTTCTAAGCGTTGCGGTTTTTGATAGATCGTAAAAAGTTTTTCATTTAAAATATTGCCAATCACGCCTTTTGAGTTTAAATCGGCACAACAAACCGTTACATCGCCATTAGGAAGCAATACCAACTGATGCATTAACAAACTGCAACCTACCTTATATGCTTTTTTATTTTTATTTTTTAGTTCTTCAATCTCTACATCTCCACCCCAGTTGTGTGCATATCGTAATTCATAACCATCTACCATGTTTAGTAAATGTTTAAACTCATCACTCATCCATTTGGTGTGTAATTTATTTTCATATTCGACAAGGGTAATTATTCCTGTTGGAATTGGTTTGGCACTTTTCCTATTTAATTCGCAAAATTTGCTAATGTTTTTAACAAAAACATCCCATTTTGCTCGATCTCGCATCTCTTCAAATTTTTCTTTATTCCCACCGTCCATACTAAAACGGATATTATCTAAAACACCTGAATTGATTAAGGTGTTTGCATTTTCTTCATCAAGAATCGTTGCATTCGTAAGTAAAGCAATTTTTGGGAAATGCAGTTTTTTGTTTTTAGCAACCTCTTTAAATTCTTTAATAATACCAAGCATTTCATCCAATTTCGGATGTAATAATACTTCGCCAGCATTGTAGAGGTGGATGGTTTTTACACTGCTAAATCGTTTGTCATTTAGTAGATCATTAAAAAAATGCTTCAGTGTATCGGGGTTCATTCTCACTTTTGTTTTTTCATGATCAAGTGAGCATAATTTACAGCGTAGATTGCAGTAACTTACAAATTCAATGTTGATTTCGGTAATCGAAGTTTTGCTTCTTATGATTTGTCGATTATAAAAAAGCCAATAATTAAGGCTGAATGAAACACCTTGTAAAAACTCGACTATACGCCAAATAAAGGTGCTTTTACCAATTTTTTGTACAAAAAAATTTTTTACTTCAAAAGAGTTTATTTGTAAGCCCAACATACTGAATGATTATGCGGCACAAGAATAGGGAGTAGTTTGCTTATAAAAGATGATAATAATCACCTAATTGTATGATTTTGGTTGCTGTATTTGATTTTTGGGATAAATTATTCCTTGGTCATTTTGCGCATCAGCTTGTAAAACATTTTAGGGAAGTACTGTTTTACATAAACGGAGAAAATTTCGTATTTGCCAACAAATTTGTGGTCTTTGTTCGATTTTATAGCATTTACAATTCCTGTTGCACAATCCAGCGCTGTCATCCCTTTTTCTTGGGCATCACTTTTAATACCATACTCTGTTCCATCTTCACGTAATAATTTTGTGCTCACATCTGTATTGATGAATCCAGGGCTGACAATTAATACCTTAATGTTATCCTTGAATAATTCCTGACGAAGCGATTCGAAATAACCATAGAGTGCATGTTTTGACGCAGCATAAGTAGAATACAAGGGCATTCCATATTTCCCCATGATACTGCTAACAACAACAAGTTTTCCGTATTGCTGTTTTTGCATCTGTTTTGCAACAGCTTTGGTAAGATTAATGGTTCCGAAAAAATTGACTTCCATTACTTTTCTGTCAATTTCAGTTGAGGTGTTTACTGCTTTTGTTCGATGCCCCATTCCACTGTTATTGATGAGGACATCAATCTGTCCGAATTTTTCAATTACCTGCTGAACTTTCTCTTCAACAGTTTGGGTATGCTCAAGATCTAGGGGAAGAATGAAAATGTTTTTCGCATCCAATTTACAATTTTCAGCAACCCTTTTTAATTCATTTTCTCTTCGTGCCGAAAGAACGAGTTTCGCTCCTTCTTTTGCGCATACATAAGCCAATGCCTCTCCAATTCCTGAAGAGGCACCAGTAATCCAAACAATTTTATGTTGTAGGGTCATTATTTGTTTTTATCCTGGAAATCCAATGATTTAATACCAATTGCCTTTAAGAAACGTTTAATGTTGATTTTTAAAGTTTCTTTCACCTCTGTAATAGCTGTTTTTGTAACACTTTCATCAGGACGAGTTTTGAAACGTGAATCACGGAATACAAAATCTTTCCCAGCTGGAGTATAATAGTAACAATAGAATGATTTACGACTTTCATCCTCAGGGATATTGATTTTAGCATAGCCATGATAGGAGGTTTCATC
>JBIIOB010000334.1:0-3364 GCA_044337125.1 Bacteroidia bacterium | reverse complement strand
TTCTCAAGAAATCTTCCTCTCGGACGGTGAAATTACAAAAAATTTGTCAATTTTTTAAGGTCATCAGGGGTATCAATTGCAACGCTTTCAAAATCAGTTATTTCAACTTTAATTTTGTATCCATTTTCAAGCCAGCGAAGTTGTTCCAATGCCTCTGCTAGCTCTAAATCGGATTGTTTTAGTTGGGTAATGGTTGCTAGCACATCCGTACGATAACCGTAGATGCCAATGTGTTTGTAAAAAGTATGGCATTTCAGCCATTCTGTTTGCTCTTTTCCCCGAATATGTGGGATGGTTTCGCGACTAAAGTAAATTGCTTCTTTGTTCTTATTAAGGACAACTTTGGGTGTATTTTTATTAAATAGTTCCTCAATGGAATTGATCTTTTTTACAAGAGTAGCTAATTCAGTATCTTTTTGTAAAAAACAGGATGCCACTAAATCAATTTGCTCGGGCTGAATAAATGGTTCGTCACCTTGAATATTAATAACCGCATCAGCATTAATTTCAAATTTTTCGATTGCTTCAAAGCATCGGTCAGTACCACTTTGGTGATTTTCATTTGTCATTACTACATTCCCCCCAAACGAACGAATATGCTCTGCAATGCGCTCATCATCTGTGGCAACAACTACTTCAGATAGACTTTTTGATTTTTTTGCTTGTTCGTATACACGTTGAATCATTGTTTTACCAGCAATATCAATTAATGGTTTTCCTGGGAAACGGGTGGATGCAAATCGCGCGGGAATTATTCCAACTATATTCATTTTTTATTTTCGTATTCTTTCTACGAAAATACACATTTTAAGCAATAGCATACATCCCTTTTTAGTAAGTTTGTAATTATGAGAATGCTCAAGTTTTTTCTGCTAATTACCCTTGCTGGTTCATTTCTTGGAAGTAATGCTCCAAGCGCTGCTCCTTCCTGCAAGGAAATTCTGGAAAGTATGCTCGATTCCATTAAAAATATTAAAACTCAAACCTATAGTTTAAAATCGACTGAACGTGTTGGGGATCATTTACTGTTTGCCGAATCGCATGTTAAAATTAATTTTTATCCTAAAAAAATATATTTCAAAAGTCCCTTAAAAGGATTTGAAGTTCTTTGGGTTACTGGTACTAACAAAGGAAATGCAACTGTTCATTCCAAAACACTTCCTTTGATGAATTTAGATTTAGATCCTTACGGTTCAATTATGCGTAAGGATCAACACCATACCATATTTGATTTAGGGACTCACTATATTGGTTCTGTTATTGCCAATACAATCTTAAAAGCACCTAAGGATTTTGACAAACATTTTACTTATGCTGGTGTTATTACTTGGAATAAAATAGAATGCTATCAATTAATTATTGAATATCCTGAGTACAAGTATATTGAATATAAAGTAGGGAAAGGCGAAACGGTTACAAGTATCGCACATAAGCTGAATACCAGTGATTTTAAAATTCGATATAAAAATGATTTGTCGAGTTATTTTGGAACCATTAAAGAAGGGAAAAAACTCACCATTCCTATTCCGTATTCAAATAAAGGGATTATGTATATCGACAAAAAAACAGCTTTGCCCATTAATTTGAAGGTGTATGATGAGCTTGGATTGTTTGAGGCCTATGAGTTTTACAACATGAAAACGAATGTAAAATTTGCGGAGGATGAGTTTTCTAAAAGTTTTAAAGGATATGGTTTTTAATGAATTATTAAAATAAAATTTACGATTATTTAAAAATGCAAGTAAATTTGCATTCCTATATAAAAACGGATGAAATTAATTTTAAAATATACTCAAGTTTATTTGGCAATTTTTGTGGTGATTTTTTCATTAACCTCTTTTAATGAAAAAGGACTTAACAATCGTGAATTAATAGACAAAATATTTGCAGCTGTAGATAATGTAAAAACAGTGCGTTACAGTCTGCAATGTAATGAACGCATCAAAGGTAAAATGCAACATACCGAGTCGAAGGTGAAATTGCAAATATCTCCTCGAAAATTGTATTTATACATTAAAGGGATTGAAGTATTATGGGTTCAAGGACAAAACAATGGGAATGCATTGGTAAATCCGAATTCGTTTCCTTACATCAATTTAAATTTAGATCCCTATGGATCTTTAATGAGAGCAGACCAACACCATACCATTCATGAAATGGGGTATCAATACTTGTATGATATTTTAAGAGATGGGTACAAAAAAGCAGGTGATAATTTAAATAAGTACTTTACTGTAATGCCGGATGAAAAGCACAATGGAAGAGATTGTTATAAGTTAGCCATTACATTTCCAGATTTTGAATGGATTCCCTATACAGTAAAAAAAGGCGAAAATTTAACAACCATTGCAAGGAAATTGCGTGTAAGTGAATACATGGTTTTAGAAAATAATCCTAAGCTTGGAGGTTACACTGATGTTAAGGAAGGTCAAGTTATTAAAGTACCAAATGCTTATGCTAAAATGACCTTGTTGCTTGTTGATAAGGAGTACATGCTGCCTGTAAATAATAAAGTGTTTGATGATAAAGGGTTGTTTGAAACCTATGAGTATTTCGATTTGAAAGTGAATCCACCAATAGCTCCAGAAGAGTTTACGAAGACTTATAAAGATTATAATTTCTAAAAAAAATCCCCTTCAAATTTGAAGGGGATTTTTTTAATCATTTAATTTTAATACCGCCATAAATGCGCTTTGTGGAATTTCAACGCTACCTACTTGACGCATACGCTTCTTTCCTTCTTTTTGTTTTTCCAACAACTTACGTTTACGGGAAATATCTCCACCATAACATTTTGCTGTAACATCTTTACGAATTGCCTTGATTGTTTCACGAGCAATAATTTTTGCTCCGATTGCTGCTTGGATAGGGATTTCAAATTGTTGACGAGGAATCAATTCTTTTAATTTTTCACAAATCTTTTTCCCAAATTCATAAGCATTGCTTCTGTGAATTAATGCAGAAAGAGCATCTACTTGTTCAGCATTTAACAGTATATCCAATTTCACCAAATCACTTTGTTTCATTCCTATTGGATGATAATCAAATGATGCATATCCCTTAGAAATTGATTTTAGGCGATCAAAAAAGTCGAATACAACTTCACCTAATGGCATTTCAAAAATCAACTCAACACGGTCGGCAGTTAAATAATTTTGATTTACAATTTGTCCGCGCTTTTCAATACACAAACTCATAACTGGTCCAATAAATTCAGCTTTTGTAATGATGTTTGCTTTAATATATGGTTCTTCAATATAATCAATACGAGCAGGATCTGGTAAATCACTAGGGTTGTTCACAACCACATGTGTTCCATCTGTTTGATAGGCTATGTAGGATACGTTGGGAACTGTTGTAATAA
>JBIIOB010000333.1:0-3365 GCA_044337125.1 Bacteroidia bacterium | reverse complement strand
TACCTTTTGTAACTTGCCTAATGTCTCCCCACTACGTTGATCTTCAAACACCTGAAAAGGCAATTCTAGCGAATGTTTTAGTCCGTCTGAATAAATTTGAGCTCCCAACTTTTGCGTAATCACATTTACAAAATAATCTTGAAAGTTTTTTGCAATACGAGATACCATTGCAAATCCCATGGCAACCAAAATCAAGAATCCTACACCTTTTAAAAATTCAGAACGGGAATAGGTATTGGCTTTCGCACCATAATCATCAACAATGTGTTTAAAAACCAAAGGATCAAGTAAAGAAAATATTTGATTTACTGTTGCCAATAATAAGGCAAGTAATACCAACCACTTATACCGTTTTAAATATTGAAATAATAGTTTCATAAAGTTTTTTTGCAAAGTTAAGCCTATTTATATGTATATACATTTATTATCCAAAAGTATTTTCAAAACTCAGGTTTTTTCCTTAAATTTGATAGAGTAAAGCAGGGAAAAAAAGGCAAAAACAATTTAATTGCAACCATAGGAGATAACCTAGGAATACTATTGGTTTAATTAAAAACAAATAAAATAGAAGATTTTTTCATTGGAATTGGAAAATTAGCAGTTAAACCAATCATTAAAGCAATTCTTAACATTTTGCCAGATGAAAAAACATTCAAAAACGAATGAAAAATAAAAAAAGCACCATTAATTGCTTACATAAGCAACAAAACGATAATTATTTTCTAGAAAAATAACCATCAATTCTATAAATTTATTACTAACTACTCCAAAGAATAAAAATATGGTTTCGATTGACAAAGAAAAATTTCATATTCACCTTACTGATGAAGGCATTATGCATTATCACATCAAGGCCTGTGAAGAGTTTACTCTTGAGGACATGAAATTAGTGCTAGATTGTGTAAAAGAAATAGGTGAAAAACCAAAATATCCAAACCTTATCACATTTGACAGCTATATTACTATAACTTCAGAAGCTAGAGAATTTGCGGCATCAGAGAAATCTAATATTTACACCATTTGTGATGCTTTTGTTGTTAAAAAGACTGCCCTAAAATTGTTAGGTAATTTTTATTTATCTATGAATAAACCTGCTGTTCCAACCAAACTTTTTGAAGATGTTGAATCGGCAAAAAAATGGTTAATTACGTTTTTGCAATGAAAGTAATCAATGCTCTAACAACATATAATTTCGAAATTTTATCTGTTTCATTCAGAGAAGATGGAATTGTTTTGGTAAATGTTAAAGCAAATCAAGACATAGATGTGATGCATGTAAAGGAAGTTGTTGGAGTACTTGAAGAAAACTATGAAAACAAAAAATTCCCATTATTAATTATTACAGGAGAATACACACTACCAACACCTGAAGCGCGAGCATATATCGCAACAGCTGAATCGGACCCTTATGCATGCGCAGAAGCATATGTCGTTAAATCGCTTTCACAAAAATTAGTTGGGAATGTGTATTTGAGTTTTAATAAACCAGCCCGCCCAACACGCATTTTTACATCCGAAGACAAAGCAATTGATTGGTTACAACAATTTTTATAAAATGAGTAAATTGGAAACAAATTCATTTTATTCTTTAGCCCTAAGAGATGACGGCATTATTCAAATTACCGTAAACACCGACCAAGAAATTGATGTTCCTGAAATAAAAGAAATAATTGAGGCAATTGGTAAAATTGGAAATTATAAAAAACATTTAATACTCATCTATGGATCCAATTCCATCACACCAACTCCAGAAGCACGGGCCTATTTAGCTCAACCAAATGCAAACCCATATGTAATTGCTTCAGCATTTATGGTAAAGTCATTACAACATAAATTACTAGTAAATGCCTATCTCAAAGTGAATAAGCCACAGCGTCCTACAAAAATGTTCACATCTGAAGGCCAAGCTATTGATTGGCTAAAAAGCCACTTATAATTGAGCTGCTAACTTCAAAAGTTCATCTTTAGGAATCTCATGCTTTCCCTCAAATCGTATAGAAGAATAATTAATGGCATTGTTTTTTAATATTGCCTCCTGCTCTTCAACTTCCTCATTACTGATATACTCATCCTTGGTGCCCATTACAAAATAGGTTTTGAATGTATCAAAATACTGTTTATCCATTTCAAAATTGATGTCGGAAGGAAAAGTGCCTCCCCAAAGAATCAAATTATCAATGTTTGGTTTTTTAATCGACAACCACCTTAAAACAGTTGCAGTGCCTTGTGAAAAACCAAATATATTTATTTGAACACTTTTATTTAATAGAGGGATGCATTCATCATAAACAGCAGACAAAAAATTGCAATAATCAGCAATATCATCCAACCTGTCCTCCCTTGTCATCCAACTAGCTACTACCCTTCCAGAAAAACCTTGCCAATAAAAACGATGCAAACCTTCTGGAGCAACAATTAAGGTTTTCCCATTGTTTAATCCTTCGAAATTTCGAATAAAATAGTTTGCTAGCTGAGCATAACCATGACACACAATCCATACTTGTTCAACCTCCTTATTGAGCTCACCTTCTAAAAAATACCTGGCTGTTTTGGGTATAACAATGTTTCTTTGTTTCATTTGCTAGAAATAAAAAAGGCATCCACTGTTGCAGATGCCTTTCATTTATAATTATTTATTATTATTCAACTACAATTACTAAGTATTTAGATGCACTCCAAAAATCTTCACTATTTGTAATAACTAATTTTTCAGCTTTACCATCTGCCCCTTCTATTTTATAAGAACCTGCAGGATGTGCAGTAACCAATTTTGCTTTCTTTGCACTTAAAACAATTTCAGTCACAGCAGTTATGTCCACTTTAGTGAAATATGATTTATTAAAATCATCTTTCATTTTTTGAGATTTACCAATTCCAATAAATCCACCTTCTTTGGTCAACACACCATTTTTAATCAATTCTTTAGATGTACCAAATGCATAAAATGCAGTATTTAATTTTTCGGTTTTTACTTCTATTTCTTGAGTTGCTTCTTGATAATTTAAATTCAAATTTGTCATTTCAACATTCAATCGTTCCAATTCTCCCTTTAAATTATTGATTTGAACATCTTTTTCCTCAATCTCAGCAGTTAAACGATTGATGAATTTCTCCAACTCTTCATTGTCTTTGTTCGATTTTTTCAATTTTGATTTCAATGAAGCAATGCGTTGTTTATTTGCATTCATGATATCATACATAGCTTGAATATCAGCAACAATTTGCTCTTCTTTTGACTTACGAGTTTCAGAATCTTTGCTATTTTCTGTCACCATTTTTTCTTTTTCCTTAATCAAATCCAAATTGTCTTGAATTTCATTAAATCCACGGATAAATGATTGAATGCTTGAATCTTGGTCTTCAAT
>JBIIOB010000331.1:0-3374 GCA_044337125.1 Bacteroidia bacterium | reverse complement strand
ACGTGTAAAATCGGGTCTGCGCTGAAATGAATACGAACTCGTGAATACCGTTTTAGGATTTGAACGCTTGGATTCTTTAATTTTGAATGGAACCAAAAAGCGAGGAATGTATACATTCATCTCCGGAATAATCTCCACTGTATTAAATTGCTGGGCAGGATTCGATAAATCCGTTAAATCGTTTAACTGATTGGAATTCTGATTATTAACACGTTGTGCTTCAATTCCTCCTTTAAGTCTTAACTCCAGGATTTCAGCACCTTTGAACACATTTCTGTTCTGGTACACCAAGCTACCCGATATACCTAAATTGCCCGAAGTATTGGTTCCCTCGGTTTCGATGGTAAACGATTGTTTTAGGACAGGAGTTAATTGTATAAAACAATCCAAATATTCTGAACTTACTTTTTTGAAGGAAATATTGATGGAACGGAAAGCTCTTAATTCCGACAATTTTTGGTACGACTCATCTGCATTTTTACGTTGGTATAACTCTCCTTTACGAATAAAAACAGCATTCAGGATAACTTTTGTTTTATGTTTTAACTTGCCATCGTGCAGAAATAAATAATCTTCCACCTTCATGGTATCTTTTCCGTTTACATCCTTTTTCTTGGAGGAAAAGTCGGGAACAACATAAATATTGTTGATATAATACCGTTGATGGGGAGTTTCAACAATGGAATCGGAATAGTCGGAATATTTATAGGAATAGTTTTTTATACCCAAAGTAATATTCACTTTACGGTTTCCAACAGTGGTATCTACTTTATAATAAACATAATCTTTTACAAAAAAGTAATAACCATTGTTATTCATTTCGGTAGCAATACGTTCGCGTTCGCGCTGAAGGATATCCACATCATAGTTTTGACCTTTCTTAATCAAGCAATTGGATGAATCGGCAAATACATAATACTGAACCAATTCATCAGGGATGGTGTATTCAACATTATTGATGGTGTATGGAGCCGATGCTTTGATGGTATAATACACCTTTGCGCGTTTACGTCTTTTAAAATAAACAGAATCCGAAACCGAACTCACAAAATATCCTTTGTTGTTCATCAAGGATTTAATTTGCTTGGATGATTTTTCGGTTAACACAGAATCAAATACAACAGGTGCTTCACCAATATTTAAAAGCCATTCACCAAACAATTGTCTGTTTTTAGTTTTTGGTTTCTTTCCTTTGGCTTTGCGTCTAATGTTTTTTTCGGCCTTTTTACTATCGTACATGATGCGTTTTCTGCGCAATCGATCTTCATTCACTTGATTGTGAAGCCATAAATGGAATTTAAAAATCAATAAAATTTTACGATTCGGCTTTTGTTTGATATAACTTTCGATATCGGAGTTTTCAACTTTCGTATCCTTGTTAATGACAATGTTGCGATGCAACAAATACTCACCTTCCTGTAATTTTTTGGTAGGATTACAAGCATACTGATAAAACACGAGGAGTGCTAAAGCCAGTATTTTTAGATATTTCGCTTGTTTGAACAAAAAATGGAGTTAAGATTTCCGCTAAATTACTATAATTCTTTGTTTCAATTTTATATTTTTTTGCTTTAAAGAGGTTCTGCTATTTAAAAAAAATCATGTAGGTTTGTTCCCACATCCACAAGCAATGCTTTCAAAAAATCAAATAAAATTCATAAACACGCTCAAACAAAAAAAAGTTAGAGAAGAAGAACAATTGTTTACCATTGAAGGAAGCAAGATGGTAGCGGAGGCTATTCGTTCTTCCTTGGTGATTAAACATATTTATGCTACGGCTGATTTTATTAAGGCGCAAGAATTGGAAAACAATCCAGTTTGCGAAGAAGTTACTCATTCCGAATTAGTAAAAATAACCAATTTGGTTACTCCTAACGAGGCATTTGCTATTTGTGAAACACCAAGTGTTAACCTTTCAAAACAGGTATTTAAAGGCAAGTTGACCATTGTGTTGGACGAGATAAAAGATCCTGGAAACTTGGGGACCATTATCAGAATAGCTGATTGGTTTGGAATTGAGAGTGTGGTGTGCAGCGAACATACGGTGGATGCTTATAATCCAAAGGTTGTTCAATCAACCATGGGTTCAATAATGCGTATTAATGTGTTTTATACCGATTTAAAATCATTTTTATCTAGTGCAGCAACATCCAATCATTTAAGTGTATTTGGGGCCTTGTTGGAAGGCGAAAATGTATATCAACAACAATTGCCGAAAGAAGGGTTTTTGGTGATTGGAAATGAATCAAAAGGAATTAGTGATGAATTGTTACCATTCATAAGTAACAAACTAAACATTCCATCTTTTTCGAGTATGAAGTCGAGTGGAGGAGAGGCAGAATCGTTGAATGCAGCCATTGCAACAGCCATACTGTGTTCCGAATTTCGAAGAGGATAAAAGCAATTGGCACAGAATTATTTAAAAAATGTTTTGCAATAGGGAAATCTTTTTCTACATTTGCAATCCGCAAAAAATGCGGTATAGGTGAGGTGCCTGAGAGGCCGAAAGGAACAGTTTGCTAAACTGTCGTACGGGTAACTGTACCGCGGGTTCGAATCCCGCCCTCACCGCAGAATGAATCAAATAAGTATCTGCCTTAGCAGATTTATTATTTATGAGAAAACAGAAAAAAGCTTCGCTTTTTAATGTTTGTGAGATAAATAATAACAAGCGATAGCGACTTATTTGATTTTGACGATGGGTGAGAAGGGAACATGAAATAATCCCACACCATTGAAAAGATTGAAGTTTTGGAAGAAAACAAAAAGGATTTGAATTTCAAACCGCTTTGTTAATTTCAAAATGGGTGAGTAGGGAACATGAAATAATCCCACACCATTGAAAAGATTGAAGTTTTGGAAGAATACAAAAAGGATTTGAATTTCAAACCGCTTTGTTAATTTCAAAATGGGTGAGAAGGGAACATGAAATAATCCCATCCCATTGAAAAGATTGAAGTTTTGAAAGAAAATAAAAAGGATTTGAAAAACAAACCGCTTTGTTAATTTCAAAATGGGTGAGAAGGGAACATGAAATAATCCCACACCAACGTTCATTGCAAAGAGGGAGTAGAATATTATTTTTATTATTTGTTATGATAAATAAAAAATAATACTACATTTGCACCCGCTTTAGCGTTCTTTACATAAAGCATTACAGTTCGGGGCGTAGCGTAGTCCGGTCATCGCGCCTGGTTTGGGACCAGGAGGTCGCAAGTTCGAATCTTGCCGCCCCGACATAAATTAGCTAATTAGTTAATTCGTTATTTGAAAATTCCATTTTCAAATTTTCAGATTGGTTAATTAGCTTTTTTTTTAACTAAAATCTGGTTCCGTATCCACCCAGGCGGATGGATAAGCAACCTTAAATAACA
>JBIIOB010000332.1:0-3374 GCA_044337125.1 Bacteroidia bacterium | reverse complement strand
AGATACAATGGTGACTGTTGTAGACGCCTATAATTTTTTCGATGATTTTTCTACCAATGAAACAATACAAGATAGAAATTTAAATGAAAGTGATTCCAATGATTATAGAGCAATAGTAAATTTGTTGACAGATCAGATTGAGTTTGCAAATGTTATTGTTTTAAATAAAACAGATTTACTTAGCCGAGAAAATATTAATTCTCTTAGAGCGATTTTGCAAAAATTAAATTCAGATGCAAGAATAATTGAATCACAATATGGGAAGGTTGATTTGGAGGAAATTATGAATACAGGTTTGTTTGATTTTGATAAAGCTTCTCAGTCTGCTGGTTGGATAAAGGAATTAAATAGTATTCATAAACCTGAAACAGAAGAATTCGGTGTTTCATCTTTTGTATTTAGAGATAGTCGCCCCTTCCATCCGATGCGATTTTGGAAATATGTTTCAGAAATTTTTCCTACCTCAATTATTCGAAGTAAAGGATTGTTTTGGTTGGCCTCTCGTCCAGATAATGCAATAAATTGGAGTCAAGCAGGTGGTTCGTTGCGTGCTGATTTTGCAGGAGTTTGGTGGTGTAGTATGCCGTTCGAGGAACGTATAACTTACCCTGTGTTTATTGAAAATCAAAGTCGTATTGAAGAACGATGGGATGTAAAATTTGGTGACCGCTTAAACGAACTCGTATTTATTGGGCAACATTTGGATAAGGATAAAATAATAGAAGAGCTGTTTAATTGTTTATGTTCTGAAGAAGAACTTGCCTTTTGGGAAAAGGGAGATTTTTTTGAGGATCATTGGCCTTTAGGGGAAACAACAACTCCTGAACTTGCAAAACAATAATTAGTAGTTTCGTTTTTAATCCATAATTTATTTTAAAATGAAACAACGAAAAATAATTTTAAATCTTGATGTCATAGGCTTTATTGCATCTAGTGCGTGTGCTATACACTGTGCTATAATTCCTATTTTATTGAGTGTAACATCATATGCAGGATTGGCATTTTGGGATAATGTATTTATAGATATTGGAATGTTTTTTTTAAGCTTTATTCTAGCTTCTTATTCATTGTTGCGTGGTCATTTCAAACAACACAAAAAGTGTAAAGCAATTGCATTTATGATATTTGGATTTAGTTTGATTGCAGCTTCTTTTTATTTGGACATGGCGTTTGATAAAATTATTTTATCTTCTGCTGGTGCCTTGATTGTTGCTGTTTCACATTTAATAAATTACAATATGTGTAAAAAATGCAAATCAGCTCAATGAACTATTCTGTAAAAATATTTGTTTATCTGTTGTTATTATCCAATTCGTTTTTTGGGCAATGCACTTATTCTTTATCCGGAAAAGTGATTGATCATCATGATCGTAAGCCTTTGGAGTTTGCTGAGGTGTATATTCCAGAATTAAAAAAGGGAGCATTAACAGATTCCTTAGGCAATTATGTAATCAATCAACTCTGTGCTGGAACTTATACTGTTACTTGCCATCATATGGGTTGCGATAGTTTGGTTACCACTGTTGAAATAGGAGGGAATACTATTCAGAATTTTTATCCAGAACACCATTTGCATGAATTAGGTTTGGTTGATGTTGTAACAGATAGAGTAAAGCAAGAAAATACATCAACAACCTATGAAATGAAGGGGAGGGAGTTGGATAAAACACGAGGCGAATCCTTAGGTGAAGCTTTAAAATCGATTGTTGGTGTAAATGCCATTCAAACTGGCTCTAGCATATCTAAGCCTGTAATACATGGTTTGCATAGTAACCGCGTGTTGATTCTAAACAATGGTATTCGTCAAGAAAGTCAACAATGGGGTAGTGAACATGCTCCAGAAATAGATCCTTTTGTTGCAACAAAGTTGACCGTAATAAAAGGTGCTAATTCTGTTCGGTTTGGTTCAGATGCTATTGCAGGTGTTATACTTGTAGAGCCTGATAAATTGCGTGATTCTACCGGAATTGATGCTCAATTAAATTTAGTTGGTATGTCGAATGGTAGAGGTGGAGTTGCTTCAGCAATTGTTAATCAGAATTTCAAAAAATTGCCAGCATTGAGTTGGCGATTGCAAGGAACAATCAAAAAGGTGGGATCAGTAAACACGCCTAGGTATATTTTAAAAAATTCAGCTGTTGAGGAGTATAACTTTTCAGCTGCTGCTGGATGGAGCAAAACTAAATATGGGCTTGAATTATTTTACAGTCAGTTCAACACCAATATAGGTATTTTTTCAGGTGCACATATTGGTAATGTTACCGATTTAATGGCTGCAATTAATCGTTCGGAGCCTCTTGAAAAATCTACCTTTTCCTATAAAATTGATCGTCCTTATCAGCATATTGAGCATGAATTGTTTAAAGCAAAAGCCTATTTGCAAACGGGTGATATAGGTAAACTTAGTTTGGTGTATGCAAGGCAATACAACTTGAGAAATGAATTTGATAAAGACAAACCTCGAAACGATTCTTTGGCAGCATTGAATAAACCTGAATTGCATTTTGAAATAACAAGTCATACCATTGATTTGTCATGGGAACACAATTCTTTCAAACATTTTATTGGAACAATTGGTGTGAGTGGTATGAAGCAAGGAAATACTTATTCAGGAAGGTATTTTATTCCAAACTTCAGAAATTACACAGGTGGTGCTTATTGGATTGAACGTTTTACAAAAAATAAATTACAATTAGAAGCTGGTATACGTTACGACTATCGTTTTCTGCAAATTTATAAGTATGTGAATAATGAAATTGTTTCGCCAATTTACAATTTTCAAAATGCTTCGGGAACAATAGGAGCAATTTATAAATTTAATACAGCTACAACCATTACAGTTAATGCAGGAAGTGCATGGCGAGCTCCAAATGTAAATGAGTTACATAGTAAAGGAATTCATCATGGAGCTGCAACCTATGAAATTGGGAACGAAAATTTGAAACCAGAAAAAGCTACCAATTTTAGCGCAAGTTTTCATTATCAAAATGAGAAGAACTGGAAAATAGAAGTAAGTCCATATTATATGCTTATTCATGATTTTATATTTCTTCAGCCAAAGTTTCCTGCAACTGTAACCATAAGTGGTGCCTTCCCAACGTTTGTTTATACTCAAACAGATGCACGCTTAACAGGTGTAGATGCATTGGTTGCTTATACCTTGTTTCCAAGATTTGTGCTAAGTGAAAAAATTTCCATACTCAGAGCGTATGATACAAAAGCAAATGATTATTTAATTCAAATGCCAGCCGATCGTTTTACATCTGAATTGAGTTATGAGTTTAAAGAAATAAAACATTTTAGTGAAACTACACTTTCCTTGAGTGGTATTTATGAAAACAAGCAATGGCGTGTTCCTGCAAATAGCGATTATG
>JBIIOB010000330.1:0-3392 GCA_044337125.1 Bacteroidia bacterium | reverse complement strand
AAAGCTATCAAGATTAATGCGATGATTGATTTAGTTTTCATTTGTATTTTTTCTTTCCACGGTTTTAAGCAAGAATTAAGCCATAACGATTAAAAAAATAAAATAATGTCCTTGCAATTTTGTGGTCTTACAAAAATATAGTTTTTTTACAATGAATATCCATTAAAGCATGAAAATAACACTAATTCTAAACGGGAAAACAGAAGACGAACATATTATCAAGGGTTTTACTGTATATGAACAGCGATTAAAGCACTATGTATCGTTTGAAACGATTGTTATTCCTGCATTAAAAAACACCAAAGCTTTATCCATTGAACAGCAAAAACAAAAGGAAGCAGAGTTGTTGTTCAAACAAATTCAGTCAGCAGATAAACTCATTTTGCTCGATGAAAATGGGAAGGAGTACAATTCCGTTGGATTTTCTGATTTTATACAACAACAAATGAATTCGGGTATTAAGAATTTAGTGTTTGTTGTGGGTGGTCCTTATGGATTTAGTGAAGAGGTGTACAAACGTGCGAATGGGAAATTATCCTTATCCAAAATGACTTTTTCGCATCAAATGGTTCGATTGTTTTTTATTGAACAAGTATACAGAGCGATGACGATTTTGAAAAATGAGCCCTACCATCATCAGTAATCAATTAAAAAAAGATTTTATTTCAGAGCTAATTCGCTCCACTTTCACTTTTTCTATAGGATGCTGGGTATTAGGTAATACAAGAAAATTTGCATTTTTTATTTGACGATAAACAGCAATTGTTTCCTCTAATGTTACCATGGTGTCTTTATCACCTATACTAATTAACGTTTGGTGTTCAATGGCTTCGTAGTCACTCAACTGAAGTGTGTTGTTTTTTCCTAATGCAATCATTATTTCCGCAGTTGCTTTTAATGCAAGTTTCCAGTCATTAGGTTTGTTCCTATCTTCTAAGATCTTTGCAAATTCTGGTAGTTTTTCTTGAATTTTTTCAGCATTTAACATTTTAATTTCTTTTTCTGCAATTGCTTCTGTCCAAAGAAATTTAGTTGCTAAGGTCATTACCTTGCTGATGCGTGTAGGGTAGTTTTTTGCAAGGTACATTGCTACATACCCACCCATGCTATACCCAAAAATATTGACTTTATCGATGCTGTTTTTATCTAAATAATTCAACACATCATTAGCAAATACCTCTATCGAAAAGCGCTCAGGCATTGGCTCGCCACCATGTCCACTAAAGTTGAGTGTGTGGACATTGTAGTTAGATTTTAATTTTTCTGCTAAGGGTATAAATTGTTCCTTTGCTCCTATAGCACCGTGTAATAATAAAAGGTGTTCCATGATATATGAATGAGTTGTAAAAATAGGAAAATAACGAAAGCGATTAATATGTACTTTTGTGTTTAATGGAAGTTGCGGAAGAAAAAATGATAGTTCAAGAAATTAAAGATCCAAAGCAGAATGGAAATGGAGTTAATGGAGAAAAGACATTTCTTCAAGGACCTCAATCGCGTTGGCGTGAGTTTTCATTTGTGGTTAGGGTAATGGTTGAATTTATCAAGGGTTTTCGGGCATTACATTTTGTTGGTCCTTGTGTTACTGTATTTGGTTCAGCACGTTTTTCAGAAGAACATCCTTCCTATAAGTTGGCGCGAGAAGTAGGGACAGGCTTGGCAAATATTGGATTTACTGTGATGACAGGTGGTGGGCCAGGGATTATGGAAGCAGCAAATAGAGGAGCAAAAGAGGCAGGTGGTAAATCGGTGGGATGCAATATTGTGCTTCCTCACGAACAGCATCCAAATCCATACTTGGATAAATGGGTAAGTATTCGATTCTTTTTTGTTCGAAAAGTTTTATTGTCGAAATATTCCTATGGATTTATTGTAATGCCTGGTGGTTTTGGCACCTTGGATGAATTTTTTGAAGCTTTAACGCTTGTACAAACAAACTCCATCAAACGATTCCCAATTGTATTAATGGACAAAAGTTTTCATCATGAATTATGCACCCACTTTGAAAAAATGGCGGCTAGTGGAACTATCCATAAGGATGATATGAAATACTTGATTGTAACAGATTCTGTTGAAGAAGCGATGAATCATATTGAAAAATATGCTGTTCAACAATTTAATCTACGTAAGAAAGAAGTGCCAAAAGCAGTTTCTTGGTTGGGTGAATACCGATAGTTATTCTTTTTTGAACATAAATGTATAGGCAGAACGGTTGTTTTTATCATCTACCACTTCTATATTAAAAGTGTGTACACCTGCTTTGTATTCTTCATCAAACGTATAAAACAATAAATCCTTTTTAGTTTCATATTCGCACAAAACCCATTTTCCATCGATGGTAGCTCTATAGCTTTTAATACCAGAAAGATTATCGTTTACTTGTATTCCAATTTGTTTTTCTTTGTTTAGGTCAACAATTAGAGAATCTTTATGAAATTTAAACGCAGGTTTTAGTTTTGGTGAAATGGTATCAATGGTAATCGCAAAATCGCCCCATGTTTTTGTTTTTGTTTCAATCCATCCTGCGGTGTATTCACCTCCTACATAGGTTCGTTTGCCTTTATCGTTAATGGAAACGATGCATGCTTTTGATGTTAATGAGTCGGGTAAATTAATTGTTTTTAAACGGATAAAAACACTTTTTTGCAAGGCCGTTTTTGTATTCATGATTTCATGAAGATTCGAATAAAATCCTTTTGGCTGAATGGATTTTGAGTAGCTAAATATATAATCGTCATAAGCGGCATTGGCCGGAATGGTTATGATGGCCTCTGGGTAATTAAAGGTTTTTGTTTCAACGCAATTGGTTAAAGTTGGAGTGCTTTTAAGTGGTTTGTTGATAGCCTGAGTTGTACTTTTTACTTTTAAATTAATTTCAGTTGTATTGCCAATATAGTCTTTTACGAGGTATGTTACAAGATGAGTGGTGTCGTCATTAAATGTGATTTTTCCATCATCAATCACATCTTTATAAATACCTAATTGATTGTTTTTTGATAAAAAACATTTTTGGATTTTACTTCCATGTGTTTGTTTTTCGGCATAATCGATATGTGCATTTACAAAACGAGAGTATTCAAATGTGAACTTTTCGAGTTCATGATAATAAACACGTTTACCATCAACTAAAAGTTCGATTGAAAAAGCGCCATTGGGGTTTGTCGATTTTGTTTCCAGGTCAAAACACTCAATGCCAAATCCAATTGTTCCGTTAACAGTAATACTATCTGTTTTTAAAAAGGAGTAAATGCCTTTTTTATATAAAGGTGTAATTTGTTTTGTTGTATTTTTTTTGTTTACTGTAGCTGTTTCATCCAAAGGGTATATTGCCAATTTTGTTATTCTGGGCTTAATAGTGTCATTGATGAAATAGCCAAAATAATAGGGGTTTA
>JBIIOB010000329.1:0-3399 GCA_044337125.1 Bacteroidia bacterium | reverse complement strand
GTTCATCTATCCTTATTTTGTAGTTGAAGGAACGAATGTAATTCATCCAATTGATGCCATGCCTGGAGTTAGTCATTTTTCAATTGATGAATTATTGAAAGATGTAGAGAAAGGATTAAAAGTTGGAATAAATAAGATTTTATTATTTGGTGTTGGCGAACAAAAAACAGAAGATGCAAGTTCATCATTCAGCAACAATTCAATTATTGTAAAAGCTGTTAAAGCCTTAAAAGATAAATTCGGTGAATCACTTTATGTTATTACAGATGTATGTGTGTGTGCTTATACCACACACGGACATTGTGGTATCATTCACGATGATTATGTTCACAACGATTCATCGGTTGAAGTATTAGCTAAAATGGCCTTAGCACATGCACAAGCGGGTGCTGATATGGTGGCGCCAAGCGACATGATGGATGGACGAATTGGAGCGATGCGTGAATTGTTAGATAAAAATGGATTTGAGAATACAGCAATCATGTCGTATTCTATTAAATATGCTTCCGCTTATTATGGTCCATTCCGAGAGGCAGCTGATTCTGCTCCTCAAAAAGGAGATCGTAAATCCTACCAAATGGATTATAGAAATGGAAATGAATCCATGACAGAAGGATTGTTGGATGAATCGGAAGGAGCTGATATTTTAATGGTTAAACCAGCTTTGGCATACATGGATGTTATATTTAATCTTCGTCAGAATACCTTGTTACCAATCGCTTGCTACAATGTATCAGGCGAATACTCAATGGTAAAAGCCGCTGCCTCAAAAGGATGGATTGATGAACAAAAAATTGTAATGGAAAACATGTATGCATTTGCAAGAGCAGGTGCTAACTTAATTATAACTTACCATACAAAAGATATTTTAGAAAAAGGTTGGTTGTAAATGGAAGGTACAATTCTGTCGGACGAATACTTTATGCGTGAAGCGCTCAAAGAGGCCAAAAAAGCCTTTGATGCGGATGAAATTCCAGTTGGAGCAATTGTAGTTTGTAACAACCGAATTATTGCTCGCGCACATAACTTAACCGAACGATTAAATGATGTAACTGCTCATGCCGAAATGCAAGCCATCACCTCAGCAGCAAATTTTTTAAACGGTAAATATTTAAATGAATGCACCATGTACATTACACTAGAGCCATGCGTAATGTGTGCAGGCGCTTTATCATGGTCACAAATTGGCAAAATCGTATATGGTGCAAGTGATACCAAAAGAGGTTTTAATTTGGTAGGAAACAAAATTTTACATCCAAAAACAGAACTACTATCAGGCATCATTGCGGATGAATGCTCCGAATTGCTAAAAACATTTTTTCAAAAAAAAAGGTGATTAATTTCTTAATCACCTTTTATATTTATTTCATTTTCGTATCCTTAAGTTCTTTTTTATAAGGCGTTTTCCCATTTGTTGGAGGAGCCTCTTCCGTTCCTTTCTCCACCTTTTTGTCAGTTGAAATAACGTTTCCCTCAACATCCAATTCAATTACTTCATAACCCAACTTAGTTAATCCATCCCAAACAGCAGCTTTATCACCTACTACTAAAATATTCATTTTTGTATAAGGCAATTGCTTTTTAGCCAATGTATTAATTTCTTGAACTGTAATTGCTTTCAAAATTTGGTTTTGCTTATCCGTAAAATCCTTTTCAAGATTGTAATCTAAAATACGTTTGATAAAACCAGCTTTTTGCATTGCTGTTTCGTATTTCAATGCTTCACTTTGACCCATCGAATTTTTAGTAAACGACAATTCATCATTCGTGATACCATTATCAGCATATTTCTTTATTTCTTTCATGAATTCTACAACAGAACTATCGGTAGCATTTGCTCTAACACCTGCACTAGCGGTAAACGGACCAACAAATTGGTTGCCGCTAAAACCTGCACGAGCACCATAGGTAAAGCCATGTAATTCGCGTAAATTTAAATTAATACGACTGTTAAATGCGCCACCCAATGGGTAGTTCATAATTACCGATTTGTAATAATCACCCGTTGCATCGTATGCTTGCGACATATAACCAATTCTGATTTCCGATTGTGGCGCTTTCTCTTTGTTTACAAAATACAATTTTGTTTTTTCAATAGAAGGAGTTTTAGGTTCTGTTGGTTTTACTACTGTTGCACCTTTCCAGTTTTTCAAGAACGTTAGTTTTCCTAAAGCCGCTTCTTGAGAAATGTCACCTACCACAACTGCAGATGCTACACTTGGAGAAAAATTATCAGTATAATATTTTTTGACATCATCCAATGTAATGGCGCTTACTGTTTCTTTTGTTCCTAATGAAGAAACGCTCATAATATGCTTACTACCATACAATAATTTAGCAAATACATTATTTGCAATAGTTGTAGCCTGTGTCGATTGATTAGCAATTGCTTCAATACGTTGCTTTTTGATACGCTCAAATTCTTTTGCATCAAATTTTGGTTGAAACAAAATCTCCTCAGCAATAGCTAAAGTTGCATCAATATTCTTTGTTAATGAAGAAATATAAACAACAATATCTTGTCCATTATTATTTACACTTACACTACTTCCTAAACGTTCTAATTTCTCAGCAATTTCTTCAGCTGTACTTTTTTGTGTCGACTCATTCATCACACTCGTTAGTAATTGAGAAATACCCGATTTTTCGATTGCTTCGTAACGATGTCCAGCTTCTATTGTTAATTGAATAGTAACACTTGGCACCTCATCCGTTTTAGCACCGATTAATTTCATTCCATTATCAAAATTTTGTTTCCAATAATCTGGAGCTTTTACTGAAGGAGCTGCTGATGCAACAGGCTTCTTATTACGATCAAACGTATCTGCCGCTTTGTTATATTTCAACGTTTTGTATTCAGCTGCTTCTGCTGCATTTACATTTCTGGTAGGAAATGTATAATTATCAGCTTTTGCAATCAAGTTTGTTTTCCCTTTTGGAACAACACTCAATACAACCGCATATTTATTTTTTACATATTTATTGTAAACACGAACAACATCTTCTTTGGTAACCTTATTATAGCTTTCTAATTCTTTTACCAAGTAATTTGCATTACCCGTATACGTTTGATAAGCTGCTAACATAGAGCCTTTCCCTTGAACACTTGATAGTGAATTAACCATTTGTGCTTCTAATCCAGCTTTAAATTTTGCCAAATCATCATCTGTAACTCCACGATTTTCAAATGCTGCTAAAGAAGCACGCACCAATGAATCCATTTGTGCAAGTGATTTATCAGGGAAGGAACGTACTTGTATAGCAAAAATACCTGCTAATTCATCCGTAGAATTAAACACGTTTGCTTGTTGTGCTAATTGTGTTTTTACAAAGTTTTGATAGAAAATAGAAGATTTGTTACCACCTAAAATATCAGCCAACACATCCAATGCTGCTTCA
>JBIIOB010000328.1:0-3401 GCA_044337125.1 Bacteroidia bacterium | reverse complement strand
GCTCGTTCACCAGAAGATTTGGTACAACGCAAACACAACTTTGCAATTGTGGATGAGGTTGATAGTGTATTGATTGATGATGCTCGTACACCATTGATTATTTCAGGACCAACACCAAAAGGAGATAACCAAGAATTTGCTCCATTAAAACCAAGAATTGAAAAATTAGTAAATGCTCAAAAAGCATTCATCAATACTGCATTAACAGATGCAAAACGATTAATTGCTGAAGGAAAAACAGGTGAAAAAGAAGGTGAAGGCGGAATTGCATTATTACGTGCACACCGTGGTTTCCCAAAAAACAAAGCATTAATTAAATTTTTGAGTGAGCAGGGAATCCGTGCCATCTTGCAAAAAACAGAAAACTATTATTTGCAAGATCAATCCAGAGAAATGCACAAAGTGGATGCTGAATTATTTTTTGTGATTGATGCAAAAAATAACTCTATCGAGCTTACTGAAAAAGGACTTGATTTAATTTCAACATCGGCTGAAGATGCTAAGTTCTTTGTATTGCCTGATATCGGAACTGAAATTGCAATTTTGGAAAAGGCATCTTTAACAACTGAAGAAAAAGCTGCTAAGAAGGAAGAATTAATTCGTGATTATTCCATTAAATCAGAACGTGTTCATACTATAAACCAGTTATTAAAAGCATACACTTTATTTGAAAAAGATGTGGAGTATGTAATTATGGATGGTAAGGTAAAAATTGTGGATGAGCAAACGGGTCGTATCATGGAGGGAAGACGCTACTCTGATGGTTTGCACCAAGCAATTGAAGCAAAAGAAAATGTAAAGGTGGAAGCTGCAACACAAACGTATGCAACTGTTACTTTACAGAATTACTTCCGTATGTACAGCAAATTGGCGGGTATGACAGGTACTGCAGAAACAGAAGCTGGAGAGTTTTGGGATATCTATAAATTGGATGTGGTTACCATTCCAACCAACAGACCAATTCAACGTAAAGATTACGAAGATTTAGTTTATAAAACGAAACGTGAAAAATACAATGCAGCAATTGAAGAAGTTGTAAAATGTGTGCAAGCTGGTCGTCCAGTTCTTGTTGGTACTACATCGGTTGAGATTTCTGAATTATTAAGCCGTATGTTAAAATTACGCGGCATCAAACACAATGTATTGAATGCAAAATTGCATCAACGTGAGGCTGAAATTGTACAAGAAGCAGGTATGCCTGGAACAGTAACCATTGCAACCAATATGGCTGGTCGTGGTACAGATATTAAACTTGGACCTGGAGTTAAAGAAGCAGGTGGTTTAGCAATCATTGGTACCGAGCGTCATGAGTCGAGACGTGTTGACCGTCAGTTACGTGGTCGTGCTGGTCGTCAAGGCGATCCAGGTTCATCACAATTCTTTGCATCCTTGGAAGATGATTTGATGCGTTTATTTGGATCAGAGCGTATTTCAAAAATGATGGACAGAATGGGAATTGAAGAAGGTGAAGTGATTCAACATTCTATGATTACCAAATCAATTGAACGTGCACAAAAGAAAGTAGAAGAAAACAACTTTGGAATTCGTAAACGTTTGATTGAATATGATGATGTAATGAACTCACAACGTGAGGTAATTTACAAAAAACGTAGACATGCTTTGTTTGGTGAACGTTTAGCAGTGGATGTTGCTAACTCAATTTTTGATACATGTGAAGCAATTACCAACGAATACCATCCATTCAAAGATTTCGAAAATTTCAATATCGAGGTATTGCGTATTTTATCAATTGAATCACCAGTTGATGAAAACACGTTTGCAAAACAAGATGCTGCAACAATTGCAAAAACCTTGTATCAACATGCTGAAGCACATTATACTGCTAAAAACGATTTTATTGCACGTAAAACATTCCCTGTAATTAAAGGTGTTTACGAAAATCAATCCCAATCGTATGAAAACATTGTTTCCCCGTTAAGCGATGGAATTAAAACATTGCAAGTGGTGGTAAATCTAAAACGTGCATACGAAACACAAGGTCGTGAGTTTGTTTTGGGATTAGAAAAAGGAACCACTTTATCCATGATTGATGATGCATGGAAAGAGCATTTACGTGAAATGGATGAGTTAAAACAATCTGTTCAGAATGCTGTTTATGAACAAAAAGATCCTTTATTGGTTTATAAATTTGAATCGTTTGAATTATTCAAACGCATGATGGTAGATGTAAACAAAGAGATTGTCTCTTTCTTAATGCGTGCAACTGTTCCAAACGAAGGTCAGGAAAACATTCAACAAGCAAGAGTACAGGCTCCTGTAAAAAAAGAGCAAGTACAAACCAATAGAACTGAAGATGGTGAGGTGGTAACGGAACAAGAAAAGCCGAAAGCACAACCAATTCGTGTTGAACAAAAGATTGGAAGAAATGATCCTTGCCCTTGTGGAAGTGGTAAAAAATACAAAAGCTGCCATGGACAGTAAATAGAACTTAGACATTAGATTTAAGATATTAGATTTAAGTGGAAAGAGTAATTAAAAATAGTAATAACTAAAAAAAATAAAAATATGTCATTAGTAGGAAAAAAAGCCCCAGCATTTAATGCACAAGCCGTAATTAACGGAGGAGAAATTGTAGCAGACTTTTCTTTGGAACAATACATTGGTAAAAAACATGTGATTTTCTTTTTCTATCCAAAAGATTTCACATTCGTTTGTCCAACAGAATTACATGCATTTCAAGAGAAATTAGCAGAATTTGAAAAACGCAATGTAGCAGTAGTAGCTTGTTCTACAGATACTGAACAATCACATTGGGGATGGTTACAAGTACCAAAAGCACAAGGTGGTATCCAAGGTGTTACATACCCAATTGTAGCAGATACAACCAAAACAATCTCCATGAATTTTGATGCATTGTTTGGTGAATACGAAGTGGATGAAAACAACCAATTAGTAGCAAACGGACCAATGATTGCTTTCCGTGCTTTGTATTTAATTGACAAAAACGGAGTTGTTCGTCACCAATTAATCAACGATTTACCATTAGGACGTAATGTAGAAGAAGCATTACGCGTAGTTGATGCATTACAATTCAACGAAGAAAATGGTGAAGTTTGTCCAGCAAACTGGCACAAGGGTGATACAGCTATGAAAGCTACACACGATGGTGTTGCAAACTATTTAGCTAAACACTAGTTGTTAACTACTTTTTAATAAGTAACGCGCCTACCAAAATATTGGTAGGCGCGTTTTACATTATATTTGTATTGCAAAAAATAAAAATAAAAAGACATGAACAAAAATTTCTCAGTTATCCTGAATGTAGTGTTAGCAATTGCGGTTGCTGTATTGTATTATTTACATTTTAGTTCTCCATCAACAGCAACTGCTGATGCTGAAGGAACAGATAGCACTTCTACTGCAAAACCAATTGTATTGGA
>JBIIOB010000327.1:0-3405 GCA_044337125.1 Bacteroidia bacterium | reverse complement strand
AGCTATTCAAGGACATCGTACTGCGAAAAATTTTAATACTCCTACTGCAATTTTGGATGGAATTAGTGAAGAAATTAATAATACCATATTTTGTAAAGGCCAACAATATATTGGAATGTCGTCAAGGTTAACAGGTTCTGGAATGGCTTTCGATTATCCATTATTTAAAGAATTAATGGCTTCAATTAATGCAGTTGGTGGTTTTGATAAGGAATTAGAATTACAATTGATACTATCAAATGCGAAAATCCACTATGTTCCTGAAGCTGAAATTTATGATGAAAAAGTTAGCAAGTCAGAGGTGTTAACCAAACAACGCTCTCGCTGGATTTCATCACAATTTCACTATATGAAAAAGTATTTACCTACAGGTTTGGTTGAATTAGTAAAACATAGAAATGTAGATTATTTTAATAAATCATTTCAATTGGCAATTCCTCCACGTGTTTTAATGGTTTTACTTATTGCTGTTGGATTTGGATTAAGTATGTTAGGAAATTACTCATCCTTTCCATTTACTTGGATTATATTATTGGTGGCATATCTATCTGTTTTTATAATTGCATTCCCTACCAAATTTCTAACACTTAAAACATTACAACTTGTATATGTATTACCAATGGCAATTATTAAAATGATTTTTTCAATGCCTTCCTTATTTACAGCTAATAAAAAATTCATCCATACTCCTCATGGAGTATAAAAATTATAAACAATAAAAAAAATAAACTTATGGAACAATTAAATCAAATTAAGTATGATAAAGCTGAAGATCTAAAAAGATTAAACTTTATCGAATCTTCCTTGAACAGTTTTAATGGTAAAAAACTAAACGTGTTGGATGTTGGATGTGGTAATGGAAACATCAGTCGATTCATTGGATCTAAAGGTCATAATGTTCTTGGTATCGATATTTCTGATGCTACTATTAGCAAAGCTATCTCCCTTACTAATATGCCAAATGTTAAATTTAGAAATGTGGCAGTGGAAAGTATAGTTGCAGAAGAAACATTTGATGTTATTATTTGTAGTGAAGTTATTGAGCATTTAGACACACCATCTACTGTTGTGAATGCATTGAAAAAATTATTAAGTAAAAATGGTGTTTTAATTGTAACAGTTCCAAATGGGTTTGGACCTCGTGAATTATTAATTACAAAACCTTTACAATTTTTAAAGACAAAAACTCCAAAAATTTATGGTTTTGTAAATTCAATTAAACGCTCAATGGGATTTACCGGGGCAACGGTACAATCGGATGCTGAAAATTTGACTCATATTCAGTTTTTTACAAAAAAATCACTTTGCAATTTAATCGATTCAAAAGACATGAACCTAATAAAATTTCGTTCATCAAATTTTATAGAAGGCGTTTTCCCATTCTCTTTAATTACTAAAAAATCTGTAAAACTTCAAGAAATAGATTGTTGGATGGCGGATCAATTACCGCATCATTTTACTAGTGGATTTATGAGTGCTTGGAAATTCAAATAAAAAATTATTCCTATGAAAAAGATAAAAATATTAGAAACAATTCGTCAGGGACAAGTAGGTGGTGGTGAAACACATGTATTTGATTTGGTTAACTCAATCGATAAAAACCTATTTGATGTTCATGTGCTTTCATTTACTGATGGACCAATGGTGGACAAATTAAAATCTATTGGAATCAAAACATTCGTAATTAATACACTAAAACCTTTTGATGTTAGGATTTGGGGCAAAGTTAAAATGTTAATGATTGAGAATAATTACGATATCATTCATGCACATGGCACTCGTGCTGCTTCTAATGTTTTTTATGCTGCGAATAGTTTAAACAAGCCGATGATCTATACTGTACATGGTTGGTCTTTCCATGATGGGCAATCTTCAATAGTTAGACGTGTAAGAGAATTAAGTGAAAAATTCTTAACAAATCGTTCAAGTTTGACAATTACAGTTTCTAATAGTAATCAATGTGATGGTATCAATAGATTTGATTTAAAAAGAAGTCGTGTTATTTATTATGGAATTGATTCAACTCGTTTCAACTCCGAAGGATTGTATAAAAATATTCGTGAAGAATTTAATATTCCTAGTTCAAAAACATTGGTGTCCTATTTAGTAAGAATGACTTACCAAAAAGATCCTATAACAATGATCAATGCAATCAAAGTTGTTACTGATAAATGCGATGATATTGTATTTTTTATGGTAGGAAATGGCGATATGCAAGAACAAACTATTCAGTTAGCAAAAGAATTGAAGGTTTGTGATAAAATCATTTTTTCGGATTTCAGATCTGATATTCCAGATCTTTTAAATGCAAGTGATATTTATTGTCTTCCTTCATTATGGGAAGGTATGCCAATTGGGTTGTTGGAAGCAATGGCAATGAATAAAGCTTGCATTGCTACGGGTGTTGATGGTACACGTGAATTAATTCAAGATGGCGAAAATGGAGTTTTGGTTCCGATCAGAGATTATAAAGAACTGGCGAATGCCATCTTGGATTTACATTATGATGGTGTTAAACGCAAAAGGATAGCCAAAAAAGCAAATGATTTTGTAAAATCTAATTTCTCTCTTAAAACAATGGTTAAAAATATTGAAAATCAATATTTACAACTATTAACTACTAATAATTTCTAAAAAGGAAACTATGAACTTCATCTCTACAATAAAATCCAATCCCAAGCTGAAGCGTTTTGCATTATGGTGCTTACAACCTCCTATGCGTCCTCGTCCACGTTTTTGGGTACGCTTATTTGTTAATCCATTTTTTCATCAAAAAGGGAAAAAATCTTTGGTTAGCAATAACACACGATTAGATGTTTTTCCGTTTAATCGATTCCAACTAGGTGATTGGGCAACAATTGAAGATTTTTCATGTGTTAACAATGCAATGGGTGATGTTATTCTAGGGAACTATTCTCGTGTAGGTTTAAGAAACACTGTAATTGGTCCTGTAATTATTGGCGATAATGTAAATATAGCTCAAAATGTTGTATTAAGTGGCTTAAACCATGGATACGAGGATATTACAATGGCTCCTCGTAGTCAAAAATGTACAACCTCTTGTATTACCATTTCTGATGATTGTTGGATAGGTGCAAATGCTGTAATTACAGCTGGTGTAACAATAGGAAAGCATTCCATTGTTGCAGCAGGTAGTGTTGTTACAAAGGATGTTCCACCATTTTCTATTGTTGCAGGAAATCCAGCAAAAATTATAAAACAATATATTTCTGAGTTAGGTAAGTGGGAAAAAGTAAGTGTTTCTAACTATTTAAAGTCTGAAAATTATGAAACAGCAGCATGATATTGTAATAGTTGGATTGCAACCTTGGGATATCCAAATTGGTAGCAATTGTAAAAATATGGCAATAGAATTATCCAAATCACACAGAGTTTTGTATGTTA
>JBIIOB010000025.1:0-11084 GCA_044337125.1 Bacteroidia bacterium | reverse complement strand
ATCAAGGGTGTTTTTATCCTTCATATTAATTACACAACTATATGTACTTCCATTTTCTGGGTCATAGATTGTTCCTTCTGTCCATTCATCTTTTCCTGAATAAATAAAATCCTTTAATAGTCTGTACCCTTTTAGTGGAACATTTTGCATAGATGCATCTGGATTGTTTTTATCTACTTTTGGCTTTTGTGTTACAGGATCTATCGGCTCTTTTAACCAAACAACTTTTCCATAATATTTTGTGCCAATTTTTTCTACTTTAACTCGTGCTTTCCCATTACTTGGCTCCCAAATACCAATAAGTCTATCGCCTTCCTCTTCAGGCAAGAATGAAAAACTGAGTGCAAGAATGCATACTACCGAAAATAATTTTACGAATTGTTTCATGGGTTTTTAGTTTAATGAGAAATAATATTAAATGTAAGTTTAGCTTTAAATTCTAAATTAGTTTCCAAATCTTTTGAAAAATTTGCATCTAACAACGCAATGAATTCCTCTTTTGAAAATAACTCATCAATATCATCTTGCTCCTTTGCAATAGTTAGTTCTATTTCTTTTTTACCTGAAGGAGCAGGGTTGATAAATGCAACCTTTTTCATTTCCGAAGAACTGCTAACCAATTGTAATGCTAAGTTTTGAACTAATCCTTCTTCAATGCTATCAGGTAAAATAATAATTGCGGAAGTCAACGCAATTTTATCTACGTTTTCGGGACTAATATTATTGTTTTTTAGTGTATTTGAAAGTGTAGCTTGAAAGGAATTTGGCCCTTCAAAGTATGGACCCTCAGCAGTTAATACAATGTCGTTTAATTCAATAATTGTTTCCGTTTCGTTTTTGCAGGAAAATAATGCTATCGACAAAAAGGATATGAAAAGTAGTTTTTTCATGATTAATTTTATAAAGTTTATAGTAAAAATAGTTTCTTTTAGCTTTCTAAGCAAAATTAATCGAAAATAAAACGCGTCAATTGGATTAAGCTTTAATCACGCCAAGTGCTTTACCTACTTTTTCAAAGGCAGCCAATGCTTTGTCTAAATGTTCTTTTTCATGAGCTGCCGACAGTTGAACACGTATGCGTGCTTGCCCTTTTGGAACAACAGGATAGAAGAAGCCTGTTACATAAATTCCTTCATCCAATAATTTAGCTGCAAACTCTTGTGCTAATTTAGCATCGTATAACATTACAGGAACAATTGCTGAATCACCATCTTTAATTTCTAATCCAGCTTTTTTAATTCCTTGTTTAAAGTAATTTACATTCGATTCTAATTTATCACGTAAGTCGGTAGCTTCACTCAGCATGTCCAATACAGCAATAGAAGCTCCTACAATATGAGGTGCTAACGAATTACTAAATAAATAAGGACGTGAACGTTGACGTAATATTTCAATTACTTCTTTTTTTCCAGATGTAAATCCTCCCATTGCGCCACCCAATGCTTTTCCTAATGTACCAGTAACAATATCAACACGGTTCATTACATTTTTTAATTCAATAGTACCACGACCAGTCTTCCCGATAAAGCCACTCGCATGACTTTCATCTACCATTACCATTGCATCATATTTATCGGCTAAATCACAAATTTTATCCAATGGAGCCACAAAACCATCCATTGAAAAAACACCATCTGTAACGATTAAACGAAAACGTTGTTTTTGTGCTGCTTTTAGCTGTTCTTCTAAATCGGCCATATCGCAATTTTTGTAGCGATAACGTTGTGCTTTACACAAACGAACACCATCAATAATAGAAGCATGGTTTAGTTCATCCGAAATAATCGCATCTTCTTCTCCTAATAATGGTTCAAAAACGCCACCGTTTGCATCAAAGCATGCTGCATATAAAATAGTGTCTTCCTGACCAACGAATTTAGAAAGCTTTTGTTCGAGTTCTTTATGAATGTCTTGTGTTCCACAAATAAAGCGTACACTGCTCATTCCATATCCATGACGGTCCAATGTTTTATGAGCAGCTTCAATTACTTTGGGATGAGATGATAATCCTAAATAATTGTTTGCACAAAAAACGATAACATCTTTACCATTTACTTTTACAACAGCACCTTGCTCACTTGTAATGATGCGTTCGCGTTTGAATAATCCTGAATCTTCAATGTTTTTTAATTCGGCTTGAAGATGATTTTGAAATTTTCCGTACATATTTTTAGGTTGAATTTTAATTATCGATTGTTGAATAATACTCAACAAAAGTATAGAAAATTTACTTTAAATTGCGTTGCGTTAAAAAAACAATGTAGAATGAAAAAAATAATGCTTTTAGGCTCTGGTGAGCTAGGTAAAGAGTTTGTAATCGCAATCAAACGTTTAGGACAACATGTAATCGCTGTTGATTCCTATAACGATGCTCCTGCACAACAAGTGGCAGATGAACGCGAAGTAATTAATATGTTGGATGGTGCTGAATTGGATCGTATAGTTGCTAAACATAAACCCGATATCATCGTGCCTGAAATTGAAGCCATTCGTACCGAACGTTTTTATGATTACGAAAAACAAAATATACAAGTTGTGCCAAGTGCAAAAGCTGCAAATTTTACAATGAACCGTAAAGCCATTCGCGATTTAGCAGCAAAAGAATTAGGGTTAAGAACTGCAAAATATGAATACGCAAACAGTTTTGAAGAGTTGGTTGCTGCTGTAAAAATAGTTGGAATTCCTTGCGTTGTTAAACCGTTAATGAGCTCATCTGGAAAAGGACAAAGTGTAATTAAATCCGATGCTGATATTCAAAAAGCATGGGATTATGCACAATCGGGCAAACGTGGCGACTATACCGAAGTTATTGCTGAAGCATTTGTAAAATTCGATTCTGAAATTACACTTTTAACAGTAACACAAAAAAATGGAAATACCTTATTCTGTCCACCAATCGGTCACCGACAAGAACGAGGTGATTATCAAGAAAGCTGGCAGCCAGCAGAAATTAAAGCAGATCATTTAAAAGAAGCACAAGAAATGGCTGCTAAGGTTACAAAAGCATTAACAGGTGCAGGAATTTGGGGTGTTGAATTTTTCTTAGCACCAGAAGGCGTTTATTTTTCTGAGTTATCTCCTCGTCCACACGATACTGGTATGGTAACATTGGCTGGTACACAAAATTTTTCAGAATTTGAATTACATGCACGTGCGGTTTTAGGTTTCCCAATTTCTGAAATTACATTAGAACGAGCAGGTGCAAGTGCTGTAATTTTAGCTGATAAAGATGGTGCAAATCCAACTTATTCTGGTTTAGAAAAAGCAATGAATCATACATTGAGTGATTTAAAAATATTCGGTAAACCAACAACTCGACCATACCGCAGAATGGCTGTTGCACTTACCTATGATAAGGTGGGAAGCAATGTGGATGCTGTGAAAGAAAGAGCCATTGCTATTGCAAAAGAAGTTAGTGTGCATTCAAATTAAATTTGAACAAGCCTCTTTTTCATTTATACTAATGCTGATAGGAGGATTTTTTGCCAACACCAATTGACATACATGAGTTTATAAAATTATCGGAAACACATCCGGTAATTGATGTGCGCACACCTGCCGAATTTAATCAGGGACATATTTGTGATGCACTCAACCTTCCTATTTTCACAAACGAAGAACGTGTTGTGATTGGAACACTCTACAAAAAAGAAGGGAAGCAACCTGCTATTTTAAAAGGCTTAGAGATTGTTGGACCTAAACTTCACGAGTATGTGAAGGATGCAATCAAAATTAATAAAACAGGAATTTTTCTCGTGCATTGCTGGAGAGGCGGAATGCGTAGTTCAAGCATGGCATGGTTTCTCGAAACGTATGGATTTAAATGCTATACATTAAAAGGAGGTTATAAAAGCTATCGAAAACGTGTGCTTGAAAGTTTTAATGACAAAAAAAATGTACTTGTATTAGGTGGAAAAACGGGTACAGGAAAAACGATCATTTTGCATGAACTAAAAAAGCAGCAAGAACAAATTATCGATTTAGAACAATTGGCACATCACAAAGGTTCTTCTTTTGGTGCACTTGGCGAAACCGTTCAACCTTCACAAGAACAATTTGAAAACAACTTAGCTTTTGAATTATCAAAAATTAATGCAGAGAAATCATGTTGGATTGAAAACGAAAGTAGAAGGATTGGAATTAACATTATCCCATTAGGATTGTGGGAACAAATGAAAAGTGCTGCAGTAATAAATATCGAACTTCCATTACAAGAACGATTGAATTATTTGGTGAAGGAATACGGTGTATTTAGTAAAGAAGAGCTAGCGAGTGCAATACAACGAATTGGAAAGCGCTTGGGTGGTCAACATTTAAAGCGTGCCATTACAGCAATTGAAGAAGGTGATTTTAAAACGGCATTCGAAATTTGTTTAGTGTATTATGACAAGACCTATAATTTTGGTGAAGAACAAAGAGTTAAAGAAAAAGTAATCCATTGTGAGTTTAATAGTATGGATGTAAAAGAGATTACAAAAGCTATAAAAGAAGAAGCGATGAAGTTAACTAGTAGTAAGGGATAAACAGATGGAAGAAATTAAATTAACAAAGTATTCGCATGGTGCTGGATGTGGGTGCAAAATAGCACCACATGTATTGGAGCAAATATTAAAATCCAATTTTACAGTACCCAATGATAAAAATTTATTGGTGGGTAATAACACAAAAGATGATGCAGCTGTTTATGCTATTGGAAACGATCAAGCGATAATCAGTACCACCGATTTTTTTATGCCCATAGTTGACGATGCTCATGACTTTGGAATGATTGCGGCTGCAAATGCAATAAGTGATGTGTATGCAATGGGAGGAAAACCTTTGTTAGCAGTTGCTATTTTAGGTTGGCCTATTAATTCATTACCAGCTGAACTTGCTCAAAAAGTGATTGATGGTGCAAGAACGATTTGTGCCGAAGCAGGCATTCCATTGGCTGGCGGACATAGTATTGATAGTCCAGAACCTGTTTTTGGACTTGCTGTTACTGGAATGATTAACTCTAAAAATTTAAAACAAAACAATACTGCTAAAGCAGGCGATTTAATTTATTTAACAAAAAAAATTGGCGTTGGCATTCTTACAACAGCCGAAAAGAAAGGTCTTTTAAAAGAAGAACACATTGGGCTTGCTGCTACTCAGATGAAGACATTAAATAAGTTTGGCGAAAAGTTAGGTTCATTGGAGTATGTATCAGCAATGACTGATGTAACAGGATTTGGTTTGTTGGGTCATTTGATAGAAATGGCCGAAGGTGCAAACGTAACAGCTGAAATTAATTATTCAAATGTTCCTTTGATTGATGGCTTGGATTTTTATACATCACAAATGTGTGTGCCTGATAATAGTTTTAGAAACTGGAGTGGTTACGATCCTAAAGTTTCTGGAATAACAGGGGATTCTTTATTAACTTTATGTGATCCACAAACCAATGGAGGATTGCTGATAACGATTGATGCTGCTAACAAAGATGAATTTGAAGCGCTCTTGAAGCAAGAAGGGTTTCAGGATTTTGCAACGCCAATCGGTAGCATGAAAATAAAACAAGAAAAAGTGGTTGAGTTAATATAAATCTTGTGTTTCAATTAAATCCAATACCTCATCTGTACTCACTTTTTTCGATTTTTTAACTGGAATAGGAATGTTGCCATTTCCAATTTGTGTTCCATTATCGCCTGGATCGGTTGAGTTGTTCAAATCAATTGTGTTGTACAATGGGTTGTTATTGTAAATTGATTTTGTTTTACCAAAACGGAATACCAAACCAACATTTAAGAATAAGCTGCTTTTGATATCTTCTGCATAATAGTTATTATAAGAAGAAGTACTGTTTTTTATAAGTGTAGTGGGATAGAATAGAATTTTATTTTTTGTAGTCAGACCTCCACTTACATAAAAATTAAAATAATTAGAAGGTTGAACATCGATTCTTAATCCCGATAAAAATTCATAACGACCAAAATAAAGTTTTTGATTCTCATTGATATTCCCAATTTCTAATGAATCGGTATTTGCAAAGGTGTATAAACCACCTTGTGGTTTGGTATACAAACTAGTACGTATGTGGTTTCCGATAGGAACATTTAAGGCCATGCCTCTTGGAAATTGAACGCTAAAATTTAACTTGTCCAATTTCCCTACGCGTATTCCTATATATGGTAATTGATAACGGTTTCCCCATAGGAAAGAACGGGTGTATCCCACTCGAAAACTGAAATAATCATTTGCCGCAAAGTTGTATAAAATGGTGGTTGCCAAACGGTATGTTCTGGTATAACCATAGCTTCTGTCTTTTGTTACAAATGGAGAAAGTTCTACAAAAAAGATACTTTTACCTCCGGTGTTATAGATGGCTCTTGCACCAAATGAAATTTTTGTGAGCTTGTGTTTTTCTATTCCCTCAAAATTAAGGTTGAGTTTTGAATAGCTCCCTGTAAGTAAAAAATGAAAATCGGAAATTTTTGTACTGTCTTTGTTGTAAAAATCTTTTGTAATTACGGGAGCGTTAAAGCCAATTACGAACTGACTAACTTGATAGGATTTTAATTTTTTGGAGACCGTATTGATAGTATCCAATGATCTTTTCCCGGTTAAATAATAGTCGGTATAAAGTGTTTTGTTAAAGTAATGTTTGGGCGGTTTAACTTGTTTAATGGTATCATTATTAAATGCCGAAAGCTTTGTAATGAATAGTACAAAGCTCAATAGCAAAAATAGATGTAGGTTTAGCTGCTTCACAATCCGATCAGTTTTCTTTTACAATTTTTATTAGTTCCTTTTTAAAATCTTCTTCCGCTCTTCTAACAGCAGCAACTTTTTTAACAGGTAATATTTTTTTGAAACGTTCGTAATAGTCTTTATAAATCTCGTACTCTTTTTGTTTCAAATTCAGTTCAGCAGTTAAATAGGCTTCTGCTTCTTTGTCGGTGGCAAAATCAAAATTTGTTTTAGCGTTATATTGTAATCTGAATGTTTTTCGGGCAGCATCTAGCTTATCGTTCATTTCATTGTATAGCGGCCAAAATGCTTGTGATTCAGCTGTTGTGAATGCAACTTTTTTAGCAATAAAAGTTGCTCTTAATGCATCTATTTTATCTTTCTTGGATTCTGTTTGCGCAAAAGCGCTATTGATTATAAATATCAATACAAGAGAAGACAGTATGTATTTTAAACTCAATTTCATTTATTCGTATTTAAAGAATCCTCATTGTTCTCATTTGCCGACAATTGTTGATCAAGCGCATCCACATCAACCATTTCGTAGATGTTTTCTTCATCAAAATCGCTGATGTTTTTATCATTTAAAATTTCATTTTTTTCCAAGCAAGCCAAGGTCATACAATCTCCTTTTAGTTGTTTGGTTTCTTGTTGGTTATAATACCAAAAAGCGGAGAAACCTAGCGTAAGTATAAGTCCGGCAGCAATTGCCACTGGTGGTTTATACATGCTAACCACCAATTGTTTGAAGATTGTTTTTGGTGGTTGTATTGTTTCTTTTGTTGTTTTTGAAGCAGCAAAAGTGGAAGCGGTTTTAAAATTATTTTTTTTAGGGATAGCAGACAGTGCCGAAAATTCTTTTAATTCATTTTCGAGTTCAATTTTGTCAGCAACCTTTTTATTCAATGATTCAAAGTAAGTATCTGGTAGTTTTTTAAATGAAGGCTTGCTTATATTTTCTAATTCAGGATACTTTTTCAGTTCTTGTTTGTATTCTAAATTCGAGAAATAATCCGCTGGAACAGTAAACGCTCTTTTTTTATTTTCTGCCAATGTTTTGAATTCGGCCAACTCTTTTTCACATTCAATTCTATTTAGTATTCGCGCATAAAGTGTATCGAAATACCCATTTGGAAGCACAAAAGGAGTTCTCTTGTCCGTGCCGAACAAAAAGCCTTCTTCTTCAAAATGTGTATTGTTTGTATTCATTTGTTGTTATCTATTTAATAAATAATCTTCAATTTTTTTTGCTGCCATGTGGTACGATGATTTTAGCGCACCAACCGATGTTTCTAATATTTCCGACATTTCTTCATATGGTGTTTCATCGTAATACCTTAAGTTAAAAACGATTCGTTGTTTTTCTGGTAATGTTAAAATTGCTTTTTGCAATTTTAGTTGAATTTCATCACCATCAAAATAAGGATCGGATGAAAGTGAGTTGCTTAAATGGTATTCAATAGGATGAATAGAAGATAAGTTTTCTCGCTTTTGTCGTAAAAAAGAAATGGATTCATTTGTTCCAATGCGAAACAACCAAGTATAAATTTTGGAATCGCCTTTAAAATTTTCCATTCCTTTCCATGCTTTTATGAATGTGTTTTGTAAAACATCATCTGTATCATCATGGTCAATAACAATTTTTCGAATATGCCAATACAAGCGTACTTGATATTGTTTCATCATGAAATGAATCGACATATCTCGCGATTGCTCGTTTCGAAACATGTCTATTATTTCTTGATCGGTGTATTGCTGCATTTTCAATATTTGTGTTTAGACGCAATGAAAAATGGAAAGTTTAGTGCTGCTGCAATATGTTTTTTAATAGCCCCTAAGTGTTTGATTATTAATGCATTACAACGGTGTCGAAAACTGATTTTTGCTACAGTTTCTTAAAATTGGCTTAACCAAACAACAAACTAAATACTTCTTCAATTTTACCTACCATGGTAATTTTAATAGAATAGCTATTGAGGTCTAGTCCCTTTTTATTGTACTTAGAAATAAAGATGTGTTCGAAGCCTAATTTTTCGGCTTCGGATATACGTTGATCAATTCGGTTCACTGGACGTATTTCACCACTCAAACCTACTTCACCAGCAAAACATGTTTTTGGAGAAATAGGCATGTCCTCGTTGCTCGATAACACCGCACAAACCAATGCTAAATCAATTCCTGGATCTTCTACTTTTATTCCACCTGCAATGTTTAAGAATACATCTTTGATTCCCAAACGGAAACCACAGCGTTTTTCTAATACAGCAAGCAACATGGATAATCTTCGTAAATCAAAACCTGTGGAAGAGCGTTGCGGAGTTCCATATGCAGCACTACTAACCAATGCTTGTGTTTCGATAAGCATGGGGCGCATGCCTTCCATGGTTGCAGAGATGGCAACACCACTCACCAATTCTTCACGGTTGGTAATTAATATTTCGGATGGATTACTTACTTCGCGTAATCCACTTCCTTGCATTTCATAAATTCCTAATTCGTTGGTAGAACCAAAACGATTTTTGGTTGTGCGTAACAAACGATACACATGATTTCTATCGCCTTCAAATTGCAATACAGCATCAACCATGTGTTCCAATACCTTTGGTCCGGCAAGACTACCATCTTTGGTAATGTGACCAATTAAAAATACAGGTGTTCCACTTTCTTTTGCATAGCGCAACAATTCGGCTGTGCATTCTCTAATTTGTGATACACTGCCAGGCGATGATTCGATGTGTGCCGAATGCAATGTTTGAATAGAATCGACAATCAACAAATTGGGTTCAAGCAATTCTATTTGTTTGAAAATATTTTGTGTAGATGTTTCAGTTAACACATAACAACTTCCAAACAGTTTGGTAGCATCTGTTTTCGGACCAGCATTCGCAACAATACGTTCGGCACGCATACGAATTTGTTGTTCGCTTTCTTCGCCCGAAACATAAAGTACTTTTAAATTTTTAAGGTTGATGGCAATTTGCAACATCAAGGTAGATTTACCAATTCCGGGTTCGCCACCAAATAATATTAAAGAGCCTGGAACAATTCCTCCACCCAATACACGTGATAGTTCTTTATCGTAAACAGGAATACGGTGTTGCTCAGATAAATTGATTTCATCCACCAATTGTGGTTTTGCAGCACGTTGAGTGCTTGTGCTTGCAATGCCTGGTGTTTTGGAATCGGTTCCTTTTGAAACAACTTCTTCTACATAGGTATTCCATTCGTTACACGATGGACATTTACCAATCCATTTTCCGGATTGTGCACCACAGTTTTGACAGAAATAAGTTGTTTTGAGCTTTGCCATTTTGTAGAGCTGTTAGATAACGATGTTTACAATTTTGTTGTGTACCACAATGATTTTTTTAGGCGTTTTGCCTTCCAAATATTTTTGTGTTTGTTCTAAACTTACAACTTCTTTTTCAACTTGTTCTTTTGTTAATGATAAATCATACTCTTGGAAAAAACGAGTTTTACCATTGAATGAAATAGGATAGTTGAATGAACTTTCTACTAAATACGATTCGTTGCAAACTGGGAACGTAGCATACGTGATGGTTTCTTTGTGTCCTAATTTATTCCACAATTCCTCCGCTACATGTGGCGCATACGGTGCAATCATGATTGCTAATGGCTCCAATATTTCACGCTTGTTGCATTTTAAATCGGTAAGTTCATTTACACAAATCATAAAATTACTTACCGAAGTGTTGAACGAAAAGTTTTCGATATCACTAGTAATTTTTTTAGTGGTTTTGTGCAACACTTTTAATTCATCTTTTGTAGCAGCTTCTTCCGAAATGTTCAATGCATCACCGTTGTGATACAATCTCCATAGTTTACGAATAAAATTACTTACACCTGTAATACCGTTGGTATTCCATGGTTTTGAAAGCTCAAGTGGACCTAAGAACATTTCATACAAGCGTAAACAATCTGCTCCGTATTGTTCAACCATCAAATCGGGACTAACTACATTCCATTTTGATTTCGACATTTTTTCTACTTCAGAACCGCAGATGTATTTTCCATCTTCTAAAATGAATTCAGCATTTTTATATTCTTCTCTCCAAGTTTTGAAAGCTTCAATGTCTAAAACATTATTATTAACAATGTTTACATCCACATGCAATGCTGTTGTTTCATAATCTTTTTTTAGATTGTTTGAAACATACTTGTTAGTGCCATTTATACGATACACAAAAGCACTTGTCCCCTGAATCATTCCTTGATTAATCAATTTTTTCGCAGGCTCAATAACGGGAATTAAACCAAGGTCGTTTAGGAATTTTGTCCAGAAACGTACATACAATAAATGTCCTGTTGCATGCTCTGCACCACCAATGTATAAATCCACATTTTGCCAATAG
>JBIIOB010000024.1:0-11088 GCA_044337125.1 Bacteroidia bacterium | reverse complement strand
GAGTGTGTCGAACAGAAAGGCCAAAAAAGATGTTTATGATATTGATCGAATTACGGATGAAATTGACCTGATTGAACTACTTGATTATTTAGCTCTAAAAGAAAAAAAATATAGATATAAAAAATATCATTCGTTGTTTGAAATGGATAAAGAAATAAGTCCTTCTAATGATATTCTTGTTTTATTAGCATTTGATGCTGCAACGAATACTTCGGATATAAAAACAAAACCAAATCATACACATGATCGAATTATGGTACCTGAGAATGGTCGGTCTTGGGTGTTTGCACGTTCTTCTTGGAGAAGAAAAGTCAGAAAAGTTCTTAACCTAAAAGGAATTGATTATTCAGCTTTGTAAAAAGCGAAGAATGTTCTTCGCCTTTTTTTGATTAACCAAATCAACCTAGTATTGTTTTCTAGGTAACAAAAACAATGTTGAATTTCTACGTTTACAGCTGTTCACTGCACTTAGGGTGGAATAAGCACTTTATTTGTTTTCATCTTTTTAGGTTTTAGGGGTTTCGTTTGTTGTTATTTGCTTTTGGAGCACGTTTATTATTCTTCAGGTTCGTTGTTTTTGTTGTATTCCCATCTTCATTTAAAAAGTAGAAATACGCTTTCTATCAGCTAAAGCAGTAGTTGTTTCCCCCTTTTCACCTTTAGTTATATTATTGTTTTCGTCAAACAATTCTAGCCAACCTATTATCATAGTATTTTCTTTTTTTATTACTCTGTTACGCAAGATTTTTTTTAGTTTATTTTTTTTCGATTAATGGAGTTATTTTATCGGAGAAAGGTAGAGGTAAGAAGGTGGATGGTTTAGGATGGGGATATCTAGAAATTGTTTATGCTTTTACCGAAAAGCACGCAAAGTATTACGCAGAGGAACGCAAAGAATCTGTGCGTTGTCATTTCGAGCCTGTCGAGAAAGTGCAGAATGATTGCTGAGTGATTGCGTGGGCTAGGGTGTCATGCTGTCCCGATAGCTATCGGGACTGATCCAGCATCTGCGCGCTGGTTGGAGAATTGATTTTTCAATAATGTTCTTTTCTTTTTGCTTGACCAAAAAGAAAGAATCCGCCTGAGGCGGACAAGAAAACATAAATCCCTCCCGCCTCTCACTTTTTTATAAAAATCTATGGATGACATACCAATTCGGAAAAGAATCGTTACATCTCTTGATTTTTTGATAAAAAAGCGTTCACCACTTGTCGGCTCCACCCTCCTGAGGCGGGCAAGCATGTTTTCGGGCTTGCGCGCTGCTTCGAAAAGATGGTTTAATTTAAACCGTGTGCTGTCAGTTCGAGCGGAGTCGAGAACGTGGGAACGCTTTCCGAAGCTTGTAATTGCGAAGATGTTTATACTACCAAAGCAATCTAAACCAATTTATAAAACTGATTTTATTAAGGATATACCAAAATAGTTTTTGCTTTTTTATTTTTTCCTCACTCTGTAGCTTCCCAATCTTATTATTTTACTAAATGTTTATTTATTCTAATATGCTTTTACTACTAGGTTTTAGCAGTTTTTTTAGTACGAATAATAATTTTAAATCAAAAATAAATAAACAAAGCTTCCTGCTGGGTGTTTAAGAATGTAATTACATATATAATCACAATTTAAAAATTTAAATATGTTTAAAAAATTTACACTTGCAGATAAGCTGTTATTCGTTGCAGCTATGTTATCTCTCATCTTTTCTGAAGTTCTATATTTTCAAGGACAAAAAGCGGAAGCTACTTTTATTGGGATTTGGGTTCCATCGATTTTAGCTTTTGGTATTTATTTAAAACTAATTAATAACTCAAACAAATGATAGAACTTATTCCCTACTTTGCAGGCCTTATCACGATCATATTCGGGGTAGGCTTTTACTTCGCGGTTAAGCAATCAAACGATACCGATAAATAATATCATTTTTTTATCAATTAAATTGTTTTTTATCTTAAAACATCATAGTTATATTTTAATTAAAAACTTTACAACTAAGTTTTTAATTGAAATATGATTATTTTGTTTAATAGAATATCCTAATCAGGGCCATTTGCTTCCTTGTCTCTCTAAAAAAAGCATATCCCATTTCTCATATCTTAATTTCTTTGCAAATTCATTCGCTATTTGCTAAATTGCAGTTAATATTTATACTTACATGAAACGAAAACTTTGGAAGAGATTGATCATTGGATTATTGGTTATTCCAGTCATAATCTTTGCGATTATAATTTCTATTTTATACACCAAGCAGGATGCAATTGTACAAGAGCTCATCACTACTTTAAATGCTGATTTTAATGGTGAAGTAGAAATAAGAGATAGCCACATTTCACCTTTTGCTAATTTCCCCTACATTTCTATTGATTTGGATGACCTTAAGCTTTATGAAAGTAAAAGCAAACATGATGCACCCATTATTGATGTTAAAGATGTTTATTTAGGGTTTGATTTATTTACACTTCTAAGTGGAAAAATGGATATTAAATCCATTAAGGTCAGCAATGGAAAAATACACATTATTCAGAAAATAAATGGGAAGTTTAATATTGTGGAGGCACTTGCTTCAAAGAAACCAATAGAGAACACGGAAGATGAATTTCACCTCGATTTAAAATCTATTCAGCTTGAAAATGTGGATATAACTAAAATCAACGAAGAGAATTTAATCACCATAGAGTTCTTTATAAACGATTTTAAATCAAAATTAAAGACATCCCCTGATCACCTTATTGCTTCAATAGACTCCAAATTTTTGGTGAACGTAATTAAAGATAAGGATACCACTTTTTTTAAGCATAAACATGTAGTGTTTAGTTCGAGTGTTGATGTAGACAAAAAGCAAAATAAAATGATTATTAATCCTTCCGAATTCGACTTAGAGCATGCCGAATTTGATTTTGAAGGAAGTATTGATTTTAAAAATCATTCCAATATCGATTTAGTATTAAAAGGTCGGAAATCAAATTTCGAAATCTTTATGGCAATGGCTCCCGAAGAGCTAATTCCTGTTCTTAGTAAATATGATAATAAAGGTGAAATATTTTTTCTTGCCACTTTTAAAGGTGAGATCGCCCATGGGCAAATGCCCAAAATTGATGTTGATTTCAATTGTAAAAATGCTTTTCTCTATAATAAGCTAACAGATAAAAAGTTAGACGAATTAAATTTTAAGGCACATTTCACCACAGGTGCATTAAAGAAATTGGAAAGCATGGAGTTTTCCTTGACTGATTTTACTTCGCGTCCTGAAGCGGGTTTTTTCAAAGGGCATTTGATTGTGAAAAATTTTGCAGAACCAGAAATTGACACAAGAATAATTTCTGATTTTGATTTGGATTTCCTCTCGAAATTTTTGAATGTTACGGATGTTGAAAATTTAAAGGGAAAAGTGAAGCTAACGATGAATTTCAAGGATATAATTGATTTTAACCATCCGGAAAAGGCCATCGAAAAATTAAACGAGTCCTATTTTACCGAGTTGCAGGTTACGGATTTGAGTTTCAAAACCAAGTATTTTCATTTGCCTATTGATAAACTGAATATTAATGCAACATTGGTTGGACATGTTGCTACTATTAAACAATTTGAACTCAAAACAGGAAAGTCAGATTTAAAAATAAGTGGAAGTATTAGCGACTTACCAGCCATTATTCATCATACAAATGATGTAGTAAAATCGAATTTAAACATACAATCTAATTTTTTGGATTTAGAAGAACTTACTTCAAATGATACTGCCAATAGTAAACCTGTTGATGAGCAAATTGAAAATTTGAATATGGATTTTGCTTTTAAAAGTACAGCACGCGCATTTACTGAATCACCGAACTTGCCTATTGGCGAATTCTTTATAGATAACTTATATGGCAAGATGAAGCATTACCCTCATACCTTGCACGATTTTCATGCAGATGTATTAATCGATTCTTCGGATTTTAGAATTATTGATTTTAATGGGATGATCGATAAAAGTGATTTTCATTTTATAGGAAAATTGGTGCATTACGACCTTTGGTTTATGGATGTTTCCAGGGGAGATACTAAGTTGGAGTTTGATTTAACATCCAAATTGTTGCAACTAGAAGATGTGTTTTCTTACAAAGGCGAAAATTATGTTCCAGAAGATTATCGACATGAAGAGTTTAGAGATCTTAAATTGCATGGGCATGCGGCTTTGCATTTTAAGGACTCATTAATTTCGACCGATATGTACCTCGATCAGTTTCAATCGCAGATGAAAGTTCATAAATACAAGATTGAAAAATTTAAGGGACGCATTCATTATGAAGATGACCATCTGATGGTAACCGATTTTTCGGGTAAACTCGGTAAGAGTTCATTTGAAATTGATTTGAATTATTACTTTGGAAAAGATGAAAAGATCAAAAAACGTGATAACCATTTCGGAATTGTAGCTGCTCATTTGGATTTTGATGAATTGTTCGCATTTAATCCAAGTCCTAAAGAGGTAGCAGCAGCAAGTACTGCAAAGCCCGCTGATCATGAAAAAGGATTTAATATTTATGAAGTACCGTTTACAGATATGACGTATGATTTACAGATTGATCATTTGAACTATCATCGTTACTTAATCAATAACATCAAAGGGAAAATGAGAACAACACCGAATCATTTTCTTTACATTGATACACTTATGTTAGTAGCTGCTGATGGTAAAATAAATATGAACGGATATTTTAATGGTTCTAATAAAGACAAAATTTATTTTAGTCCGGATATGAAGCTTCAAAACGTGGATTTGGATAAACTACTATTCAAGTTTGAAAATTTTGGCCAAGATCATATTGTTTCTGAAAATGTACATGGAAAACTTTCGGGAAGGATTACCGGAAAAGTGCACATGCATAGAGATATGGTTCCAATTATTGATGACTCGGAATTGCACATTGATATTGAAGTAACAGAAGGGAAGCTGGAAAAGTATGCCCCTTTAAATGCAATGTCGGACTATTTTAAAGACAAAAATTTAGCAAAAGTGTTATTCGATACCTTAAAAAATCATATTGATGTGAATAAGGGGCTGATGTCTTTTCCAATGATGACGATTAATTCCTCACTTGGATTTATAGAAGTATCTGGTCAGCAGGATTTAAATTCCAATATGGAATATTATATTCGAGTGCCATTGAAATTAGTTACCGGTGTTGCTAAGCAAAAGTTATTTGGAACGGTGAAGGATGAAGAAATTGATGCCAATAAGGATGATGAAATTATTTACAAAAATAATTCTGAAAAAATAAGGTATGTTAATTTGAAAATTACTGGCAATTCAGAAAACTATAAAATTTCACTGGCTAAAGAGAAAAACGGAAAAGGAAGCAAAGGCTAATAGAGCATTTAGCCAGCCCTTACTCTTAGCTTTTTTAATCTCACCCTCAATCCAATAGCGCCAAGCAAACCAATAAATTTGTATTTGCGTAGATTTTGTATATTGGATGCGCTTAGCGATAAGTTATTACCAATTGCCGAAATGGACATCTCTGATGACCATTTTAGATATTAAAAAAAATCTGAATGGACGAAAAAGTAAAAATAGTTAAGAAGCTGGTCAAGCGCGTAGCAAAATGCAAACCGCTAACACAGAAAGAAACACACGAATTGTACAGAGTACTTGCAAGTCCTTTTTTTTGGCAACAAAAGGCAGAGCAACTAAAACACGCTGCGGATATACTTTTACCCGAATTAGACAAGCATTCAGACGCTTTAATGAAACAAATAAAAAAGAAAGAAGGTTCGCTCGAAATTGTACCACCAAGTATTCACAGTTCATACATGGGGCTTTTAGGTTTTAGTATTGAATGTCTTTTCAAAGCTTGTATAATTCGAAATACTCCGACTCATATAAGCCAGGGCAGACAGAACAAAATAATGAAAACGCACAATTTATTAGATCTTGCGAATCTGGGACAAATTATATTAGACAAGAATGAAAAGTGGGCTTGTGAGCTTCTGTCTGAAACTATGTACGTAGACTTTCGTTATCCTGTAGACCAATTTTACAAGCCAAGCAAGGGTAGTAGTTCGTTTGGTGTAAGTGTTATTGACGTTAGCAATGCCCTTTTTGCTCGGATTTATCCTACAGTTAACCAGCTGCATTTCGCTAAAGGTGGCGAAGCCCCAACGAATTTTAAAAGCTCGAATTTCAAACCTATACTTACGCACAAAAACAAAATCCAGCCTTCATAAACTGACCATAATTTAAACTATGAGGCGGCAACATGGTACTAATAGCAATCAAGTGCAAGCGGCAGGAAACGCAAGGGCTAAGGTCTTAATTAAGGCTTGCTTCGCAGACATTTATTTTATTTGCCTCCGCTTAATAAAGTTCATATCTTCGAATAAAGTTTTTGCTGGCAAACAGGTTAGTGTTTCAAATGCCCCCTGCGCATGCTTGCGAAACGTTAGTGGCAACCTTAAGACAACAACAAATAACTAATATTGAAATGGCTGAATGTATAGAATGTAAAGAATACACTAAATATAACGGTGGCCTTTGTTTGAAATGTTATAAGAAAAAAACCTCAAAGACTTCAGATAAGCAAGTTTTAACTTATTCAAAAGGCACAAAAAAGTTTCTAAATCCGACAGCTATCGGTGAACATTTTAATGTTTCAAACCAAAGAATGAATCTTATTCTTTCGGAACTTGGCTGGATCGAAAAAGACCTTGCAGGTTGGACAATTACAACACTTGGACATGTATTTAACGGGAAACAATTTGAGCACGAGACGTCAGGAAAGAAATATGTTTTATGGCCAATCGACATTTTGACAAATAAACATCTTTTAAATGCTCTAAAAGAACCGAATCAAATTCATACTGAATCTATTACTGAGTCTATTGAAATTGCAACAACAATTGAAAAGAATACAACAATCAATTTCAGAGAGAAATTCCCAGCGACACTTAGGACAAAAGACGGACACATGGTTCGTTCAAGGGCAGAGGTAATAATAGACAATGCTTTATATGATTATAAGTTAGCGCACGCTTATGAAAGAAAACTTCCAATCGAAGAAGATTTGTATTCTGACTTCTTCATTCCAACAGAAAATGTTTATATTGAATTCTGGGGAATGGAAGAAGACCCTAAATATGCAGAACGAAAAAAAGTCAAGCTTGAAATTTATAAAAAATACAATTTCAAACTAATCGAACTAAACGACACAGACATTTCAAATCTTGACGACCACTTACCGAAAAAGCTTTTGAAATATGGAATAAAAGTGTATTAATAAAAGGCATCCACTAACAAGGGTTTTGCGAATATACTGGAGATTCTTCATAGCGGAATACAAAACAACCATTGAAAGATTGACAAAACATAGAAAAAAGAATGGCATTAAGCTGGAACGAAATAAAAGATAGAGCATTAAATTTCTCAAAAGAATGGGCTGACACTTCAAACGAAGAAGCAGATGCAAAACCTTTTTTAGTTGAGTTTTTTAATGTGTTTGGAATTAGTAGTAAGCGTGTTTCAACGTTTGAACACAGAGTAAAAAAACTGGACGACAAAGACGGTTACATTGACTTGCTTTGGAAAGGAACAATTTTAATTGAAATGAAAAGTCGAGGCAAAAGCCTTGATAAAGCCTACCAACAAGCAAAAGAATATACACACGGGCTTAAACAACACGAACTACCGAAATATATTCTGATTTCCGACTTTGAAAACTTTAGGCTTTACGACCTTGAAGAAGATAAAACTGTAGATTTTAAACTAAACGACCTTGTAAGTAATGTTCAGCATTTCGGTTATATTTTAGGCTATCAAAAAAAGGTTTACAAAGAACAAGACCCTGCAAACATTAAAGCCGCAGAGTTAATGGGTAAACTTCACGACCGACTTGAAGAGATTGGTTACACCGGACATCCATTAGAGGTTTACTTGGTTCGTATTTTGTTTTGTTTGTTTGCGGAGGACACAACGATATTTAATAAACAACAATTTCAAGATTATTTAGAACAACGAACTGCCGAAGACGGAAGCGACCTTGCATCAAAACTGCAAGAATTATTTCAGGTATTAAATACAGCAAAAGACAATCGTTTTAAAAATCTTGATGAACAGTTGGCGGAGTTCCCGTATGTAAACGGAAAGTTGTTTGAAGAAATATTGCCTTTGGCAAGTTTTGATAGCAAAATGCGAACGACTTTATTAGAATGTTGTTATATTGATTGGAGTAAAATTTCTCCGGCTATATTTGGTTCGATGTTTCAAAGCGTAATGAATCCAAAGGAACGCAGAAACTTAGGAGCACATTATACAAGCGAAACCAACATTTTAAAACTTATTAAGCCGCTTTTCTTGGACGACCTTTGGAAAGAATTTGAAAGTATCAAAGACAATAAAAACAAACTTCCCGAATTTCATAAAAAATTAAGCACACTCAAATTCCTTGACCCTGCTTGTGGTTGCGGAAACTTCTTGGTTATTACTTACAGAGAATTAAGACTACTGGAATTGGAAATCCTACGCCAACAATATAAAGGAAATCAAACTGTACTGAGCGTTGAAAATGTTATTTGGCTTGACGTTGATATGATGTGTGGGATTGAATATGAAGAATTTCCTGCAAGGATTGCCGAAGTTGCGATGTGGCTCATCGACCACCAAATGAATATGCAAATAAGCAATGAGTTTGGGCAATACTTTGTTCGTTTACCTTTAAAAAAATCTGCAAAAATTGTTCATGCTGATGCGTTGGAAACAGACTGGGAAAACATTGTTTCAGTAAATGACCTTTCTTTTATTCTTGGAAATCCTCCTTTTATTGGTTCAAGTATTATGAATCAAAATCAACGCAATCAAATTATTAGATTGTTTGAAAGTTCAGCAGGAGGAGGAACACTTGATTATGTAACAGGTTGGTATATCAAAGCAGCCAAATACATACAAAACACAAAAATTAAAGTTGCGTTTGTATCAACAAACTCAATTGTTCAAGGGGAACAAACAAGTATTCTTTGGGGGCAGATGCTGAACAAATACAATATTAAAATTAATTTTGCTCATCGTACTTTTAAATGGAGCAACGAAGCCAAAGGAAATGCAGCAGTTTTTTGTGTAATAGTAGGTTTTGCAAACTTTGACACTAACAACAAAATTATTTTTGACTACGAAGATATTAAAGGAGAAGCACACGAAATTAAAGCAAAAAACATCAATCCTTATTTAATTGATGCTAAAAATATAATAATTCCTAACAGGTCAAAACCAATATGCGATATTCCCAAAATGACATATGGGAATAAGCCTGTTGACGGTGGACATTTGATTTTCTCAAATATTGAAAAATTAGAATTTACTTCAATTGAACCAAATTCAAAAATATATTTTAAACCATTAATTTCAGCAAAAGAATTTTTAAACGGAGGAAAAAGATGGTGTTTATGGTTAGTTGATGTTGATCCAGCTTTAATAAAAAAAATGCCATTAGTTCTCGAAAGGATAAATAAAGTAAAAAAGGTAAGAGAACAGAGCTCTGATATTGGTGCGCGTAAATTAGCATTAACACCTTCTATATTTAGAGACACAAAAACCCCCGATTCATTTATAGTTGTTCCCAGACATAGTTCTGAAAACAGAAAGTATATCCCAATGGGATTTTTTGATAATAATTCTATTGTAAGTGATTCATGTATGTCAATACCGAATGGAACACTATATCACTTCGGTATATTGATGTCAACTATTCATATGGCTTGGGTTAAGGCGGTTTGTGGTCGACTGAAAAGTGATTTCCGTTATTCAAAAGATATTGTTTATAATAACTTTCCTTGGCCAGAAAATCCAACAGATAAACAAGTAAAAATAATTGAAGAAAAAGCGCAAGAAGTTCTAAATGTAAGGGCACAGTTTCCAAATAATTCACTTGCTGATTTGTACGACCCATTGACAATGCCACCTGCATTGGTAAAAGCACACAACGAGTTAGATAAAGTAGTGGATTTAGCCTATAGACCACAAGCATTTACAAGTGAGGCAAACAGAATGGTGTTTTTATTTGAACTATACGAAAAATATACGGCAGACTTATTTACGAATGAGAAAACTATTAAAAAGAAAAAAATATGAAAGCAAACGAAGTTGCATTAAATAGTTTTTTATCCCAAACAAAAACACAGTTTGTAATTCCAGTTTATCAACGAAATTACGATTGGTCTGAGGAGCAATGTCGCCAATTATTTAATGATATTCTTGAAGTGGGTATTAAGCCAGGAAAGACGCATTTTATCGGAAGCATTGTATACATTCATGATGGTGTATTTGCAGTTGCCGAAGTGAATAAGTTAGTAATTATTGATGGTCAACAACGATTAACAACATTTTCATTGCTGTATTTAGCTCTTTATAAATTTGCCTCCGAAAATGGGTTAGAGGAAAAAGCAAATGAAATAAATGATACTTTTTTAACCAATAAGTACGTTAAAGAGGAAACTAATAAGCTAAAGCTTAAGCAATCAGATTCGAATGCCAAAGCATTAAAGTTTTTGATGACTAATAATAACCCAAAAGACTATACAGAATATTCAAAGGTCATAAATAATTTCAATTACTTTAAGCAAAATATTAGTTTAGAAAACATTGATATTATTTTAAAAGGACTTAGCTCATTATTATTTGTTGAAATTTCTTTAGAAAGAGGAAAGGATGACCCACAGCGTATTTTTGAAAGTTTAAATTCAACAGGACTTGAGCTGTCACAAGCAGATTTGATACGTAATTACATTTTAATGGGTTTAGAACCAGATGAACAGGTTCGTGTTTTTGAAAACTATTGGGAGATAATTGAAAGTAATGCAAAGGATTATTCAAAAGAGGAAAGCCGTGTATCAGACTTTATAAGAGATTACCTTACCTTTAAAATCAAGAAAATACCTAATAAAGGTGCTGTATATGATGAGTTTAAATTACGCTACCCCGACCGTAATTCAAAATTTTACGAGGAAGTAATTAAGGATATTAAGGAGTACTCGGTTTTTTATTCTAAACTCTTAAATCCAGATAAAGAGCAAATTACCGAAATACGAAAAGAGCTCAATTATATTAATAGGTTGGAAATTAATGTA
>JBIIOB010000326.1:0-3415 GCA_044337125.1 Bacteroidia bacterium | reverse complement strand
CTGCTAGAGCCAACAATGGCATATTCTTTATTGTTATCGCTAGTATCAACCCATGCCCAGCATCCATTGTATTTAATTCCATAACTTGGTTCGGCCACCTGACCTGGATTGTACCAATGACCAAGAAGTGATATGTTTTGTGCATCGTATTGTGCAGTCATATTTAATGCGAAGAACACAATTAATACAAATGTTGAAGTAAATTTTATTTTCATTTATCGAATGGTTAGAACTATAAAGATACTTAATTTTTTATAGAATGTAAAATAGGAGCTGAGAATACTTTTCGGTGGAAAAAGTGCAATTCCCTTTAAAAATAAGTATATTTATAGAGCAAAATTACTATTATGAAAACATCCTTTAAAGACCTCTTAACTAGCCTTAAGAAGGTAAGTAATAAATATGATATAGAAAGCGAACAGCAAAAATTGGAATTTCTGAATCAGTTAAAATCATGCAAGCTCCCTGCAACAAATTTGCTAATTGATTATCAGAACACATTGTTGTTTTTGGTTGCGCATCCATCTAATCAGTCTATTTTAAGTTTGGCTGAGGAGGAGTTAAACCGACTGTCAATTCAAATGAAACGGATGGGTAAGAAAGATATAGTGAAATTTGATAACACTGGTTTGCCTTTCACAAAATCCTTATCAACTTTTACGCATGATTTGTTAAAATGGTATCAGCATGACCATTCAATATCGATGAAAATTGATTCATTTTATAATGGTACCATTACTTTGAGTGATGCACTTATGTTTACAGTTCCTTCCTTAGAAAAAGAGGTTGTATCCATCGGTTATAAAAATAATAAGCTGTTGGAAGAATTGAAGATTGATAAATCGCAACAATTGTCATTTTTGCTTTCTGAGTTTGATAAGTTGGAGGAGCAGCCAAACGTTAAGGATTATTTTTTTAATGGATTGCATTTATACATGCAACTGTTGCCCAAGGATAAATTGTTTTCAAAAGCTTATAATCGCATAAAAATTAAAGATCATTTTTATCATACTGATATTATCAAGCAATTCGATCAAGTAGAATTGTTGAATCGGAAGCTACCAAAGGCAAGAACATTTAATGCAAATGCATTTAAGGAATGTTTAAGTGTTGTTAAAAATTCGCTTACACTCTTGCAACGCGAAACCGATCCTGTAACTTATTTGGATGAAAAATCTTTTCGATTGTACGAATTAGAAAGAGGAATATCTATAGCGATTTATGGCATGAAGCCTGACCGCCAATTGCCATTAGAATCATATGTAGGTTACACCTTGTTTAAAAATGGATTGCCTGCCGCTTATGGTGGTGGATGGGTTTTCGGAAAACGTTCCTTATTTGGAATAAATATTTTTGAACCCTATCGTGGGGGTGAATCTGGATACATGATGTGTCAATTGTTGCGTGTATACCGACAAGCTTTTAATGTGGACTATTTTGAAGTAGAACCTTATCAATATGGCTTGGGAAATCCGGAAGGAATTAGTTCAGGTGCATATTGGTTTTATTTCCGATTTGGATTCCGTTCATTGAATTCGGAGTTAAATAAAATTTCATTACAGGAGTTTGAAAAAATTAAAAATCAGAAAGGTTATCGAAGTTCAGAAGAAACATTATTGCGTTTCACCGAAAGCAATATTGCATTGGATATGGGGAAAGGAATACCATTAACGGTAGCTGAAATTCGTGAAAGGGTAACTTCAATGATTTCAGAAAAATATGCAGGCAACAGATTGGAAGCAGAAAAAAATATAGTAAAAACCTTTTTGCAAAAAGCTGGAAAATTAAAACCATTAACTAAGGATCAGAGAAAAGTATTAACCGAACTTGCTTTTTTGGCTGAGGTTTTACAAGTAAAGTCGACTCCTAAAATTAATTTGTTGGTAAAGATGGTTTATGCAAAAACAACTGATTTATATGAGTATCAGCAGTTGTTGGGTCAGTTTCTGAAATAAATTTCTTTTATTTTTTTATAAATCGTTTTGTGTAAGTTGTGTTTTTGTCTTGCACTTTTATAAAAAACAAACCAGTACTATAGGCGCTGATATCAATTGTTTTTAATGAATTGGCAATTAATGAAGAGTCATTTTTACTACTTACAACTCTCCCAGTAACATCGGTAATTTCAAACTGAAAGTGTTCATTGTTTTGAGAATGCAGAATTACATTCACCTTGTTTTCTGCAGGATTTGGATAAACCGAAAGTTGTATGTTTTGGTCTTTCAAATCAGTAACTCCAACAACCGAATTATTAGCAGAAAGAATCCATAATTCTGGATCAAACTGTGTGCTAATAATTGGGAAATTAATGGTAGTCGAAAAATTTTGACCTGAAAATTGGTGGTCGAAAATAATGGTGGTATCTGTTGAAGCACCAATAAATTTTATAGGTATGGGCATTTCAAAAAATGAAACTGATGAATGTGATTGTGTTTGATTAACAGTTAAATCAACAGCAGAACCGTTTTGAGAATAAGAAATTTGGTAAGAGGGATATCCTTGGTTGTAAAAATTACTTAGGTTTTGTCCTGATACACCTTCAAGATGCCCTTTTAGATCGGGTGTTTTAGCATATCCACCTGCTAATGTAGGGTCATTTAAATAATTTTTAATTCCTTGGAAAAATAGTGAATCACCCAACTTCCATCTTAGCATATGCAACAAATAAGAGCCTTTGTTATAGGACAACCGGCCACTAAAAATTCTATTTACTGATGTTGTATCATCGCAAAAACAGATCCATCTGGTTGGGAAGTAATATTTGAAATTTTGGATTGTTTCCAGCCCATCCATGTATTCGGAAAGTAACGTTCTTCTGTTAATCCTTCGAAGTAAGTTGCAAAGCCCTCATTTAACCATATGTCTTGCCAACTGCCACATGTTACATGGTCACCAAACCACTGATGTGCACATTCATGTGCAATCAGTGAATGATTAAAATTGATTACAAAACTCATGGTTTGATGTTCCATTCCACCTCCCCAGCTGAACTGTGCATGTCCATATTTTTCATTTGAAAATGGATATTCAATTGTTAAACTGTCATACAATTTTATGACATTGATGATGTCTGGAGTTAAAGATTGTGCTGTAGTTAGATCCTCGGGATACACATAATTGAGTACTTCTAAATTTCCGTTTGTAGAAGGAACGAAATCCGAATAAACAGCATAGTCGGTAACAGCAAATGCAATTAGGTAAGCGGCAATTGGATAATTTGATTTCCAATGAAATGTTTTTGATGTGCCATTTGTTATTTCGCTTTTTAATAAGCCATTTCCTGCTACCCGGTAGGCTTGGGGTGTTGTAACATAAACATCAATAGAATCAATTTTATCATTTAAATCTTGTTTGGATGGCCACCAATCAAGATTTAAATGATAAAATTGATTCTATTGATGTTTATGTTACAACA
>JBIIOB010000325.1:0-3445 GCA_044337125.1 Bacteroidia bacterium | reverse complement strand
GGGGCAATGAATGTCAACATTACTCCTATTGGAGCAATTGCAACAGGAAAAGAAGTAAAATGGTATATAAAACGTTTAACTGAAAAAGAAATGTGGTTAGAAGGCACATTTGAAAACAGAACTTTTTATGTTAAGTACAAACAAAAATAAAACAGAATTACTTATTCCGTCAATCGTTGTTTAACTGCTTCGTAAAGAATAACACCAGCAGCAACCGAAACATTTAAAGATCCTATTTTACCCATCAATGGAATTTTTGCATGTGCATCAGCCAATTTTAAAAACTCTGGAGAAATACCATCTTCTTCCGAACCCATCATAATGGCAACTGGCAATGTATAATCTTGAGCATAATACATGTCGGTTGTTTTTTCGGTACAAGCAATTACTTGCAAACCGCTTTCACGCAAATAATGAATGACATCTTTTAAATTGTCTTCTTTACAAACAGGAATTTTATGCAATGCCCCAGTTGATGTTTTAATAGCATCGGCATTTATTTGTGCTGCACCACGAGCAGGAATAATAATTGCATCCACACCCGCACACTCAGCAGTACGAGCTATTGCTCCGAAATTACGCACATCGGTGATGCGGTCCAAAATCAAAATTAAAGGAGTTTTGCCAGCATCAAAAACCATTGGCAACACTTTTTCTATTTTGCTGTATTCAATGGATGAAATATACCCAACAACACCTTGATGGTTTTTTGAGGTTAATCGGTTTAACTTTTCTACAGGAACGTATTGGTAAACAACATTGTGTTTTTTCAACAAACTCATCATCTCACCAAACAACTCATTTTTCAAACCATTTTGTACCAATAGTTTATCAATTTGCTTTCCAGATTTTAATGCTTCAATAATTGGTCGTAAACCAAATATCATATTGTCGTTCTCTTGTTTTTGTGTTTTTGTTTGCATGCTTGTTTGTTTCTGTTTTTAACCGCTGAGGCTATTTTATATTTACTTTTTTTAAACCTGCGGTTTCTTTTTTTAACCGCTAAGAGCGCCAAGGTTTTACGCTAAGGACGCTAAGTTTTCTTATACTTTTTTTAGAACCTGCAGTTTCTTTTTTAACCGCTAAGGGAACTAAGGTTTACTGTAATTTTTTTTTAAACCCGCGTTTTTTTTTAACCGCCAAGAGCGCCAAGGTTTTACGCTAAGGACGCTAAGTTTTCTTATACTCTTTTTAAAACCTGCGGTTTCTTTTTTTTAACCGCCAAGAGCGCCAAGGTTTTACGCTAAGGACGCTAAGCTTTATTATACTCTTTTTAAAACCTGCGGTTTCTTTTTTAACCGCTAAGAGCGCCAAGGTTTTACGCTAAGGACGCTAAGTTTTTTAGTTTAAGGAAATTATCTTTATAAAGCTCCTTTCATTTATATTTTATCAAAATGCCTTTGCATTCTTTGCGCTTTAACTTTGTGTCCTTTGCGGTTCACCTTTTTTTAAGGTTTGATAGCCACTCTAAAGAAACTTCCTTATAAACCATTTACAACCCTACGAACACCATCTCTTAACCTCAAAACATTAAAATTCATTAATAAGCCCAATTTATAATTGCCTAACTTTAAATACGTTAAAGTTTGAGCTAGATGAATATCGTTTAGTGCATCTACACTTTTTATTTCAATAACTACCTTATCCTCTACTAACAAATCTATGCGATAGCCACAATCTAACTTTACTTCTTCAAACAATAATGGCATCGGTTTTTCTTTCTGAACCAATAAACCCGCCTGAGTAAGCTTATAAAACAAACATTCTTTATAAGCACTCTCCAACAAACCTGGACCTAAAGCATTATGAACATCAATACCCAATCCAATTATTTTATTTGAAATTTCATTCTCACTCATAATCCTACTATCTAAAAACGCTTACTAATTCTTTGTGACCTCTGCGAAAAAAACTTCGCGTTCTTTGCGGTTACCAAACCATTAATCTTGCAGATACGCTCTTCCTTGTCGCCATACATCCACCGCCATGTACCACGATTGACGGTAAGTACCCGAACGCTCCAATGAAAAATCATTATCTGTAAATGGATTGTTTACTCTTACAAAAACGTATTGCAAGGAATTGATATTACTCTCTTCGCCATACACCCATGTTTCGGTATTGGCAGTTCTATAAATGGTATTGGGCGAACCATAAATTAAATAAATCAATCCTCTATCGGATTTCCAACCTTCGATATACGATGAAAAATAAGCGTTAGCATCATTCACGCGTGTGTAAAATTTACGAATCACTTCTTTTGCACGATCCATATTCCCAGTACAATCGAGCCAAAATTTTTCGACATCGGCTTTTTTGTTTAGGCTTGTCGATAAAGCATCGTATTCCTCCCGCGATGTAATGTAACGCAATGGCAATATCATTCCTTCCGCATTTTTAACTTCTGGAAAAGCATCTTTAAAATTATACAAGGTAAAACCTTCACGTTTGGTGGTATCTACCTGAAAATGGTAAAAACCGTTTTTCAACATTGTAAAATCTACTTCTCCTTTAGCAGATAATTGCATCACGAATGTACTATCGGCTTTGTACTGGAATGGCTGAGGATCGGCCAAGGAAAAAGGTGGTGCTGCTAATGGGAACACGCGATTGTAATAACGAACATAAAGTGGTTGCGCTACTTTTGATTTATAGTTGATGGTTACCGTTTCGCCTGTTTTTGCATAATTGCGAAATAGCGGAACATCATCTGTTTTTGATTTCACAATAAAATTCTGACGATTCCATTCGTTGCCTTTTTCAACAGTAATAACAGTGTTGTAAGAAGTATTTCTATTTAAATCGGTAACATTCACTCTCAAATAATAACTTCGAGTTAATAGCGCATTAAAATTCATTTTGCCGATTAAAAATTTCTCAACCAACTCATTGTTGGAATCAACCAATCGGATAGAAGCACTATCAAGAATTGTTTTTGAATCGTAACTGGCAACAAGCTTATAAGAGATTAATACATTCGATGAAAAATTAATAGCATCGGGGCGCATGTATAACAATTCCTTGCTTGCAATTTTAAAGTGCAATTCTGAAAGTGTATCATTTGCATGAAATACAGTAAATACTGGATGCAATGCATTTACTTCACGCTTGTAGTTATTTATTTTGTTTGTAGACGAAGTTTTAGTACTTGTGCCACAAGCCACCAATAACATAATCAAAAAACAAATAAGTAGATTTCTCATTATTCTTGCGTATCGTCTGTTAATTGTGGAGCATCGTCACTCTCTAAAAACTTAGTTGAAATTTGTTTGGTGGTTTTAGCACCCAACTTTTCGATATCCAATGCACGTTTCACTAAATTTCCTGATCCTGTTTTTAATTTATTCATTGCAGCATCGTAGGCTCCTTTGGATGTTTCCAAGCTCTTCCCTATTTTATCCATGTCTTCTAAAAAGCCTACAAACTTATCGTACAATGCACCACT
>JBIIOB010000323.1:0-3462 GCA_044337125.1 Bacteroidia bacterium | reverse complement strand
ACCAGAAGGTGACATTATTAAAAATGGTATCATCAAACACAATTGGCTCTTGTGTAATATATCCAATACGCCCTTTAAAATCTGCTTTATTTATGTCTTTAATATCTGTTTCATCGTATTTTACCGTGCCTTCATTTACAGGTAATATTCCAGATAAAATATTTACAATTGTTGTTTTTCCGCTTCCACTTTCACCTACAAAAGCAACGGTTTCATTCTTATTAATTGTCAAATTAATATTTTCTAAAACCTTCACATTATAATAAGAAAAGGAAACATCTTTTAATTCAATTGAACTCATAAATGTCCATGGTTTATCGGAACCCTTTGCGTCTGCATTTTTTCTCAAATCTTGAATAAAATCGATCAAATTATCGAGCGATGCAGAAACACTTAAAAACGTATTCCAGTTGGTTTGAGCCAACATTAAATAATTCAAAGAGCGATAAAAGAATAAAAGACTTAACAAGATAAGTCCTAAGCTAATTTTAAAAAAAGAAACCTGAATAATCAAAATCAACACCACAACTGATACAATTAAGGGCTCACGTGCTGCTTCCATGATGGAAGCAAATAATCCCATACGTTTATTATTTTGTTGAATTTCAGCAATGCTTCTTTTTAACTTTTCAGCATAAAACTTGATACTTTCAGTAGCTTTTAGGTATTTAAAAAAGCCTACCAATTGAATTAAAAGACCTTGAAAATTGTGTCCTTCTTGAGTTAGAAGAGAAGAAACATTTTTTGTTTTTTTATAAATCCGTTTAAATAATAAATTAGTTAAACCTCCACCCAATATAACTAGCAAAGCAAATTGAGGATTTGAAACAAAGGCCATTGTGATGTAAATAAAAACAAAAATGCCGTTTTGAACGGATGAAAAATAGGCATTATAGGCAGCTGCAACGCGACCTATTTCGCCACTCAATGTGTTTTGAATTTTCCCAGAATCAGCAGTTATAAATGCACCGTACGCATAACCTGAAATTCCATCCACACTTTCAAATCTCAATTTTTTTACAAAATTTTGTAAAAGAATAACCTTGTAATAACTTTCAAAAAATTTCACAATTCCTTTTGCGATAAAAAACAAGAGAATGACAATTAAAACAGATACCATGTTTAATTCAATTCCCAATGCTTGAATCCCATCTGTTAAAAACTGTAAATTCCCCATCCCTTCTGTACTTGTACTGGTACCACCATCCATCATTTTTAATAATGGCAAAAACATGGTAAGCCCCAATCCGTCAAGGACTCCAACAACTAAACTCAAACCTAATGCAATAAATATTTTGCTTTTAAAATGAGAATAAAAGTAAAGAAAGTAATGAAAGTATTTTTTAAGGAATGTTTTAATCATAAGTAATTTAAATAGTATTACTTGACTTCTGCCAAATATAAATCAATTGCACTTTCTAACTGATTATTCGTTTTTAGGATATGCTCTACAAAATCTCTAAAAGCACCATCTCCTCCACGTACCTCCGAAACAAAGTTAACCATTGATTTAATATAATTGGGTGCATTTGCAGGTGTTCCGCTAAATCCAACTGCATTCAACAATTTGATGTCATTAATATCATCCCCAATGAATGCAATATCTCCTAAAGTAATTCCTAGTTGATCGGCTAATTCTTGCGCGCAAGTATGTTTATTTTTTACTCCCTGAAACAAATAATCGATTTTTAATTTTTCTGATCGTCTGGCAACGATTTGGGTTTCCTCACCGGTCATAATAGCAACAGGAATCTTTAATAATCTTAAAAAAAGTACACCAGCACTATCTGATGTATTAAATTTTTTCAATTCATTCCCTGTTTGATCATAGTACATTCCACCATCGGTCCATACCCCATCAATATCTGTTATTACAAGTTTTGGTAAATTCTTCATCGCCAATTATATTATTTTTGAATTTGCAGGATAACTTTTATCTACAAATACATTTGCACCAATTATTGAATTATCACCAATATTAATCCCGCCTACAATAACTGCTCCTGGATAAATTACAACATTATTTCCAATTGTAGGACGACCACCATTTTTTTCACCCAGTGTTACAGAATGATGCATCAATACATTTTCACCAACTACCGATCGGGCTCCAACAACGGTTGAAACACCATGGTTTAGTTTAAAAGATTTACCAATGGTGGCAGAATAATACAATTCAATTGCTGTTAATGAAAATCCAAGAGAAGAAAATTCCAATGCATTTTTCTCATCATTTTTCAAATAAAGAAATCTGGATATTCGGTAAAAAAAAGTAGCCAAAAGACCAGGATAGTATTTAATATTTGCTGCTAAAAATGTGGAAGAATCGTATTTTTTGTAATCTAATATAAAAACATCCAATATTTCTTCCCAATCAGCCTCTGACAAACAATTTAAATCCGCTTCAAATATTGACTTATTCTTCCATTTCAGAAGTTCTTGTTTTACATCAGCAATCATTACTTCGTGATATTTAAGGGATAAATTATTTCGTCTTTTTCAATATCGCTTATTAAGCTTTTCCCAATTAACTGATCCTTTTCTGACCATTTTAAACCATCTCCAGGCGATAACAAATGAATATCATTTTCTGTAATAACTTCACCTGCTTTTATCTTACGTTTACTAGCGATGGAGCGTTCCAGTTTGTTTTTTGCCAATTTTACATCGGGCTCAATAAATATCTCTTTTTTCCCAAATGACATTTCTAAAACACGAATATCTCTTACCATTCGGTTCATTCCATCAATTCCGAGTGAACCAGCTTGGTCAGTTCCTTTCATTCTTCTATCCAAGGTAATATGCTTTTCAATAATCTCTGCTCCCATTGCTACAGCTGCTACAGGGGCTGCTATTCCAACTGTATGATCAGAATAACCAATAACATATGGAGAATAATTTTCCTTTAAGTACAAAATGGTATTCAAATTTACATTCTTAGGTTCCGTTGGGTATTGTGATACACAATGTAAAATTGATATGTTAGAATGATAATGTGTGATTGCAGCTAAAGCATCATCCAACTCCTTCTTTCCTGCCATCCCAGTAGACAAAATAATCGGAATTTTAGTCTCAGCTAAAGCACTCAACAATGGTAAATTGGTTAAGTCACGACTAGCTACCTTCAGCTTATCAGGGGAAAATAATTTTAACATCGACAAACAACCAACCGCACAGAGTGTTTCCACAAATTCTAAATTAAGTGATTTCGCATACTTGTATAATTCATAATGTTGATCATCATTTAGCTCCAAAAATGCACGGTGTTCACCATACGTTTTTCCAAATGAATGGGCACTAGTATAAGGTGCATTCATTTGGGAAGCAGACAATTCAGTGGCCAAATCTCTTTTGGTTAATTTTACGGCATCAAAACCTTTTAGTTTTAGATCAAAATCAGCCTCTACGACATCTCTAGCTGCAGCATCAATAATAAGCTTAGCTACATCAACAGAACCATTA
>JBIIOB010000324.1:0-3462 GCA_044337125.1 Bacteroidia bacterium | reverse complement strand
AGTGTTTACATACAAGGTGATTCCCCATAAATCTTTTGCATTGCCTAATTCCACTTCAAATGAATCTTCGAATTCGCCCACTGATTTTTTGTTGAGTCGTACGGTTGATTTAGCAATTTGAGCATGTTCAATGCTAACTTTTAGTTTAATTTTTCTGTTATCGAGTCCAGTTGTAAATGAATCGATGATAGTTGTAGATGCCATAGATTTAAATTTGTTTTATAAGCAACAATACTACAATTATTAAAGCGAGTCAATCGATGTTAATAACTATATCACTTGTTTTTGTTTTTGAAAAATTGTTTCACATTTTTTCAAAGGTATCGGGTTCAATTGGCAGTTCTATGGACAAATGAGGTTTTACTTGCAACTCATGTTAATTAATTGAATATTAGATTGTTGTGTGTTTTTGAATTGTAATAAAAAGGACTTAAAAAGTATTGGTATTAACAATTTGTTAAGAAGCGGAAGTTATAAGTATTTGTTTGTGCGTTAGTCCGTCATTCTGAATTCAATTCAGAATCTGCGGGGAGGATTAGAATATAAATGCCAACGCACAGATGCTGGATCGAGTCCAGCATGACATCCTACACACAGTTTGATTTTATGAATTAAATGATCGTGCGCGCATGCAAGTCATTCTAGACTTGATCTAGAATCTGCGGGGAGGATTATTCTAAATTCATTGTTATTAAAATCAGACATCCTTGCGAAGCTGCGCGGAAGCCCGAAAACATTTGGAGCCGACAAGAGGTGAACGCTTTTTTATTAAAAAATCAAGAGATGTAACGATTCTTTTCCGAATTGGTATGTCATCCGTAGATTTTATAAAAAAGCGAGAGGCGGGAAGGATTAATGTTTTCTTGAACTTTTGTTTCTTTTGTTTCAAGACAAAAGAAAGGAATACTATTTAAAAGCTATCGGGTGGTATTTACTTTCATGAACAAAATGCGCGAAGGATTATTTTTTTGAATGTACTTGTTTAATTCTTTTAAAACAGAACGTGAATACCAACCAATCCATTTTGTATAATACACCACAATGGTATAGTCCATCGATTGTGATGTAGTAATCAATTGTTGCTTTTCTGTTTCAGGTAGTTCTAAAAGTTGAAGATCATTTGCAAAGTACAAGTCATAATTGATAGGAAGGTGTTCAATCTTCTTCATTGGAAATTCAGTAAGTTGTCCCAATTTTTTTATTTCACCAAAACATTGCTCATAGGCATTGATTAGTTTTCCTTTACGATCATACATCCGAATCTGAACTGGGGAGGCATTCGTTCCGTACTTCAGTTTATAGGTATTGATAGCGAATTTTTTGTTGCTAATGCTATCGAAATAGTTTTTTGATAATTGGTAGGAGTAGGAGGTATCCACTCCTTGAGAGAGAAGAAATTGATTGTATACTTGCTTGTTTTCATAGGTTGCTTCTTTCACTGTCATGTAATGCAGGAACGAGCAACTACTGAGTAGTAAGGAAACAAGAATAAACAACTGAATTCTTTTCATAGTACAAATATAGCTGGAAGAGCGAACTCTTCCAGCTAAATATTTTTATCTTAATTCAACATTAATTACGGTTTGTCCAACTCTGTTCAAAGGATAAACACCTTTTTTAATAATAAAACTACTTACTCCGTAAATAGCAGCCGATTGAGGTCCAAGTTCAATGTCCTGTGGAACATAAAACGTATTGTTGGTAGTGTACAAGCTATTATCGTTAAACGATACACGCATGTGCACTCCATCAATATTTGTAGTTGCCATTAATCCCATGTGGTCAGCAATTTCAGCATCTGTTAACACACCATCATCATCTGGTTCAGATGCAATTGCTAATGGTATGCAAATACCTGGACATGGTCCACATGGATGACTGCCATTACAATTGTTAAACAAATGTGTTCCAGTATGTTTTTTAATCCAACGAATAATTGGTCCACGCGTTTGATCGCATTTGTTTAATAGCTCTTCAATTGATTCCAATGAATGAATTTCGCTGCTACTAAACGACATCGTACCGATTTTAGTAAGTTCTTCTTGAACAGGTTTTGTTGCTTGTTTATCACAAGATACAAATACCAACGCTGTGATTATAAATCCAGCTGAAAGTGTTAAGAATATTTTTTTCATGTTTATTGCTCTGTTACTTAATTACAGAAAAGTTCTAAATGAATTAATGAATAATCATAAAATAGATTGCTGCAGACAATGTTTTTTTATGATGTTGGAAAAATTATTTATGCTGCAACATTACAATAGTTTCATCTTAGAAAAGAATCTAAATTTTCTGATTATTTGATTTTGGATTTTTTTAGAGAACGGTGTTTAATTCCTATCTATCTTATAACTAGACGGTTTATTTGATGCTATGTAAGAATGTATTGATGTTTGGACAGGCTTGTTGGTAGTGTTGAATTTTATGAATGCTGCAATTCATTTGTAAGGTTTATCGATTAATTGTGTAAATGCCAAGGCATAGATTCTGAATGCTTGTCCGCCTGAGGAGGACAATTCAGAATCTGCGGGAAGAGTTAGGAATAGTTAATCTTAATTCTTTTGAACTTTCACAACAGCAGCATCAACTTGCAAAAAGTAAATGCCCGATGGGAGGGAAGCAATATCTATTTGTTGAGTAGCAGTGAGTGTTCCACTTAAAATAAGTTGTCCCAAAACATTTTTTAATTGATAAGTTTTGGAATTAGTTTTTGTAATAACTGAAATGAATGAACCCGCAGGGTTTGGATAAACCAGTAAGGTTGATTGGCTGTTTTCGATGATTGAAGTGGGAATAGAGAATTGATATTCTGAAGTGCCAATTCCCCAAAAGTTTGGCAACACATGAATGCCAAATGCATCAATGGTTACATTGTAGGTGGTATCGGTTCCTGAAACATCAGCAATGTGATTTCCTGCGTACCAAATACGCAACAAACCATTATCATCGAGAAGTGGAGTAATGGAACGAATCTCAGAAAGATAATTTCCATTGGTCCAGCCAAAATCTTGTTGCACATGAATTGGATTTGGATCGTGGTACCAAACACCTGAATTGCCTTCGGTTTTAAATTGATGCAATGCAACTTGTGTCCAATTGCCACCCACAATTTTTGCAACATCGGTAAATAAATAAATGGAATCGTTTATCGCTAAAGCCGATGGTGTACTTAATCCCCAATAATCGCTTGACAGTGGATATACATCTTGTGGAAGAAACACTTCTTGTGAAGGTATTCCAAAATTTGTCCCATCAGCCGATTTCATTAATCCAATACCTTGAATAGGCAATGAAGCTTGAATGCCACCTGCTGTAAAAAACACAAAAATACTATCGTGGTATACAATGGCACCGGGCTCCCCAACTATTGAACCATACCAAGTAGCAGTTCCTGGCGATTCTAAAACAGGAGCAGCATCCATTTTCCAATTGATACCATCACTTGATGTGGCGTGTGCAATA
>JBIIOB010000322.1:0-3465 GCA_044337125.1 Bacteroidia bacterium | reverse complement strand
GGCCAATTTGGTAAGTCTGCAATTAGGAAAAGAAGTTATTACAGAGATTAATTACAAAGACATTCATGTTGGTGCAATTTTGCAGGTAAATACGGGTGATAAAGTCCCTGTTGATGGTGAAATTATATCTGGGGATGCTACCATTGATGAGTCTATGTTAACAGGCGAAAGTATTCCCGTTGAAAAAGCTGCTGGACATAAAGTAATAGGAGGGACCATTTTAACCAATGGAAACATTCGAATGCGAGCAGAAAGTGTTGGTGATGAGACGATGTTATCTAAGATAATTGAGTTGGTTAAAAAAGCACAACAAACAAAACCGAATATTCAAAAGTTAGGGGATAAAATCAGTGCCATCTTTGTACCTGTAGTTCTTGGAATTGCGCTATTAACCTTCTTGCTTTCGTATTACGTATTTGATATTGCTTCAAAAACAGCCTTGATGAATAGCATTGCTGTTTTAGTAATTTCTTGTCCTTGCGCCATGGGATTGGCAACTCCAACAGCTGTTATGGTAGGGATTGGTCGAGCAGCTAAAAAAGGGATATTGATAAAGGGTGGTAGTACTTTGGAAGAATTTGCTAAAATTAAAAATATCGTATTTGATAAAACAGGAACATTAACTACTGGTGAATTTAAAATAGGAGCAATAAACATTCTTGGAAATACAAATGAAGCGGAAATAAAGGAGGTATTGTTTCATTTAGAACAACATTCCTCTCATCCAATTGCAAAGTCACTAGTAAAGGAATTAAAAGATTCAGTGGCTAATCGAAAATTCATTGATATAAAAGAGGAAAAGGGTTTAGGTATTTCTGCCAAAGATGAACATAACAATACCTACCAGGTTGGATCCTATAAAATTGCTTCAGGTCAAACATTGAGTGATATGCACAATGTGTATGTATTAAAAAATGAGGTATTGATTGCAACAGTCGATTTAGTAGATACACTTAAGGAAAATGTTCAGTCAGCCATTGTTGATATGCAACAACAAGGGATTGAGCCTGTTTTGTTGAGTGGCGACAGTCGTAAAAAATGTGAGGAACTGGCTAAATCACTAGGAATTAAAGTTGTATATAGTGAACAATTACCTTCTCAAAAATTAGAGATTATTGAGCAGTTAACAAAAGTTCATTCAACTGCAATGGTTGGTGATGGGGTAAATGATGCCCCAGCATTGGCAAAAGCAAGTGTAGGTATTTCCATCAGTAATGCTACACAAGTTGCTATTCAATCAGCACAAATAGTATTATTAAAAAGCAATGATTTGTCGCAATTGAACGAAGCCTATCTTATTAGTAAACATACCTTGATAACCATCAAACAAAATTTATTTTGGGCTTTTTTCTATAACATTGTTGCAATTCCAATTGCTGCGATGGGCTTCCTTAATCCAATGGTAGGAGCATTGGCAATGGCATTTTCGGATGTAATTGTAATTGGAAATTCGATTCGTTTAAAAAATAAAAAACTTAACTAATTACGATTGGAAAAAACGGGCATTTTAAAAAGTTCAACTAACCTCATACTTAGCAAATTAACTCCCATTATTTTGCTGATGATTATTAATATCATCTTTTCCAATAAGTTGAGTACAAACGATTATGGCAATTACCAAATTGTATGGAGTTTGGTGAATTTGTTTGTAATCATTAGCACTTTTGGTATTCCTCGCTATTTTTTATCATTTGGAGGCTTTTACGATCATCACAAAAAGGAAGTATTAAGTTCATTATTGATTGTCTTTCTTTTGACATTGGTTCCAATTTCCATTTACTTATTTGTTTCGGTGGATAATTTTACCAATACAAGTAAAGTCCTCTTTATAGTTTTATTGCTTTCCCAATCCATTTACCTAATTCAAGAAGCAAGTACCATTTCCTATAATTTAAACAACTTTTTATTACACGTTAATTTGGTTTATGGTTGTGTGTTTTTTGTTTGGCACATGATAGTGTTATTTACAATTGGTTATAGTCTAGAGGTGTGCCTGATTGGTATTTTGGGTTCCTCATTTATTCGCAATATTCATTTGTCTGTATTGATGGCTAGGCATTCAACAAGTAATTCATCCATGCAAACAATCAGCAAAAAGCTGATTGATAAAATGGAGTTGCTCTGGTTTGGAATGAACGATTCAATTCAAATCGTTACTAAATGGTTCGATAAAATTGTACTGTTGTTTTTATTAACGTCTTCCGACTTTGCCATCTATTTTAATGGAACCTACGAAATTCCTTTAATTGGACTAGGTTTGACGATATTTCAAAACATCATTATTACAAAAGGTAGACAGTTGGATGATGTGAACCAAATTGCATTGTTTAAAAAGTCGGCTCTTTTTATGTCCTTTTTTCTGTTTCCTCTTTTTGTGATGTGTTTCTTTTATGCTAGTCCAATTATTCAATTTTTATTTGGCGAAAAGTATGAGGAGTCGGCTATTTTATTTTCTATTACATCATTATTATTGCCCTTTCGTATCGCCAACTATTCAATTTTATTGCAGCTCAAGAAGCAAGGAAAGCATATTTTAATAGGTTCAATTATAGATTTTGTTGTGGCGATAGGTCTTTTTTATGTTTTGTATCCCATCTTTAAATTAGAAGGTTTAGCAATTGCGGTAGTTATTGCCACCATTATTCAAATTAGCTATTATTTGGTGCGAATTTGTAAATCATACCATTGTAAAATTACGGATTTGTTTCCTGTTAAAGAGCTATTTGTATTGCTGTTAGTGCAGGTTACAATTGTTGTTGCGATTGAAATTTTATTAAAAAATGACACGAATCACTTGGACCTTTTAATTTCAAGTCTACTTTTGGCTGCTATTTTCGTATTTAACCTAAAGAAATATTCTTACTTTTCGTTTTTGAAAAAGCATTAATTTGAGATTGATATTCGGATAAATTATGAAGAGAGTTGATTTTTATGAATTATTAATAAATCCTAGCAATGGTAATACATTGCAGTTTGATGCTCAGAAAAATGCATTGGTAGATCCTATTCAGCAGCAAGAATATCCTATTCAGCAAGAGATTCCAATTCTATTAATCAAAGAAGACAGTGCAAAAGGACCAGTATCTACCTCCAATGTGCATGGCGATCATCAGTCTGATTTTAATTATAGAGAACATTATCAAAAAGACGCTGTTGTATTCGATTATTTTGCAGCACCGCCAAGTAAAGCTACAATTCATGAGGAAAAGCGGTTACATCAATATATTCTTTCTCAGTTTAGCGATAATTGTAATCTAATTTTAGATGTAGGCTGTGGAAAAGGCTGGTTATCAAATGCATTGTTGCCTAAAGGTAAAAGCGTAATATCGATGGATATTTCCTTCGAGAATCCTTTAAAAACACTTCAAAACAATCCGATTGACAACCATTTTGCATTAGTAGCCGATGTTTATCATCTTCCCATCAAAGATGTTACACTTGATTGTATTGTGGCTTCTGAAATTA
>JBIIOB010000320.1:0-3477 GCA_044337125.1 Bacteroidia bacterium | reverse complement strand
ATTTGAAAGGTCAAATAGTAGCTGGCGCTGATATGTTACAGTTATTTGACAGCTGGGCTGGTATTTTATCGCCCGACCAATACAACCAATTCTCTTTAAAATACATCTCACAGATATGCGATGCAATTAATGAAGTTCCGTTAACTGTATTTGCAAAAGATGCACACTTTGCTAGACGTGAAATGGGAAAATTAAATTGCAATACAATAGGTCTTGATTGGACGATGGACATTGCTGAATCCAGGGAAATGGTAGGGCCAACAAAAACCCTTCAAGGAAATATGGACCCATGTTTGTTGTATGCTGATTACGATACCATTAAAAAGGAAACAATAAAAATGCTTAAAGCATTTGGACCTCACAAACACATTGCAAATTTAGGTCATGGATTGTATCCCGACTTAGATAAAGACAAGGTTAAATGCTATGTTGATACGATAAAAGAATTTCGATTTTAGTATATGACAAAAAGAAAACAAAAAAATAAAATGATACATGCTTCAACATTAGCATGTATCATTTTATTTTTTTGCCATTCTTCAATTGCCCAAACTCCTACCAAAAGCAAAAACCTCATTCCTAACCCTAGTTTTGAAACACATAAAGGAAAAGCAAATACAATTACCAATGCTGTACCTTGGAAAAATGTAGGAACAGTAGATTACTATATGAAGCCCGAAAAGCGTGATACCTCAAAATTTCAAGGAGCGCATAGCGGAACGTGTTATGCTGGACTACGTTTTCAATCAGAGTACAAAGAATATATGTATGTTGGTTTAACAGAGCCATTGGAAAGGGGGCAAACCTACCGCTTCCGAATGTATGTTCGGTTATTAAATGCAAGTACAGTTACTATTAAGCAACTGGGAGTCTATTTTTCAGAACAAGTGTATGATAAGAATATGGTGTTTAATAAAGAGAATCAAATTGATACAAGCTACTCCAAAGGACTATCGGGCACAATGGATTGGATACCAATTAAAGGAGAATATATTGCAAAGGGAGGAGAAAAATATATCATTGTTGGAAATTTCAACCAGATGCGCGATGAAATGGTGAAAGTGAACAAATGGAAATTGTTTGAATTTAAAGAAGCCTATTATTATATCGATGACTTATCCTTAAAAAAGAAAACCACCAAAGTGGATTCGTTAACTGCATACAATTATAAAATAGAAAATGCTATTCCAGTATTTCCTGAGAATTTAAATACAGGAGATGTTGTTGAAATAAAAAAATTACAATTCGAAGCAGGGACAGCAATTATCAAAACTGCCTCTTTTAAAATTTTAGATGAAGTAGTAAAAACCTTAAACAATCATCCATTTGCTGAAATTGAAATCGTTGGACATACCGACAATACCGGTAATGAATCTAACAACCGGAAATTATCAAAAGACAGGGCAAAAGCTGTATTTGATTATTTAAAAAAAGAAGGAGTAATTAATCCAATGACCTACAAAGGTTTGGGACCAACACAACCTATTGCTCCAAATGATACAGAAGAAAATAAAGCAAAAAATAGACGAGTAGAATTTGTAGTTATAAAAGAATAAAAACAACATTCATGGCAAACCTAGAAAAAGGAAGTAAAAAATTGATCAATGCTTGGGCTACGTATGACTTAGCAAACTCCGTTTATAACTTAGTAATTACGGCAACTATTTTCCCAATTTATTACAAAGCTGTTACCACAACCAAAGACGAAGCAGGAAATGAAATTTCTAATTTGGTTCAATTTTTAGGATTTGAAATTAAAAACACTACCCTCTACGATTTTGCAATTGCGTTTGCATTCTTGCTCATTGCTTTTTTATCACCTTTACTTTCAGGTATAGCAGATTATGGTGGAAGTAAAAAACGATTCATGCAATTTTTCTGCTATTTAGGAGCAATTTCCTGTTCTTTTATGTATTTTTTTAAAGCTGAAAGTCTTTATTTGGGAATTATACTAGCAATACTTGCTTGCATTGGCTTTGCTGGAAGTTTGGTATTCTACAATTCCTATTTACCAGAAATAGCACATCCAGAACAACAAGATGCTGTAAGCGCAAAAGGCTTTGCGATGGGCTATGTAGGTAGTGCCTTATTGCTCATTGTAAATTTAGTAATGGTAATGACTCGCGAAACAGGGGCTGAAAAATTAGAAATGATGAGATGGGCTTTTGTCACCGTAGGCATTTGGTGGATAGCATTTGCGCAAATAACTTTTTATTATTTACCCAAAGTAAATAAAGAACTTAACGAGACGAAAAAAGCAGAAGGCAGTTATATTTTTAAAGGATTTAAAGAGTTACGTAAAGTTTGGACGGAGTTAAAGCACAATAAAAAACTTGTACGTTTTTTACCCGCATTTTTCATTTACAGTATGGGAGTTCAAACGGTTATGCTTGTTGCTAATCATTTTGGATCGGATGAAATAAAAATGGAACCGGGGCAATTGATTACCACCATTTTGATTATCCAATTTGTGGCAATGCTGGGTGCATATTTGTTTTCATACACTTCTCGCAAAACAAACAATTTATTCACTCTAAAAATAGCGACTGTTATTTGGGCATTGATATGCATTTTTACCTACTTTTTTGTTGTAACATCTGTACACTTTTATGTTGTTGCTGCATTTGTAGGCTTAGTAATGGGTGGAATACAATCTTTATCGCGATCAACCTATTCGAAAATGCTTCCGGAAACAAATGACAATGCATCTTACTTTAGTTTTTACGATGTATGTGAAAAACTAAGCATTGTATTTGGGATGGCAACATTTGGTATCATCAACGAGGTTAGCTCAACTATGCGTACACCTATTGTCGCACTAATTGTATTTTTTGTAATTGGCTACCTTCTCTTATTAAGAGTTCCATCTGTTGATAAACAATCTTAATTCAAGTAAATAATATTTGTAATTTCGTTTCGTACTCTAGACGTTAAATATGATTGTAGATTTATTTATTCCTTGCTTTATTGACCAGGTATATCCTGACACAGCACTTAACATGGTAAAGATTTTAGAAAAAGTGGGCTGTGGCGTTAATTATAATCCAGAGCAAACCTGCTGTGGACAACCTGCATTTAATGCTGGTTACAGAGATGAGTGCAAAGAAATTGGAGAAAAATTTATTCGCGAATTTCAAAATGATAGATACATTGTTACACCATCAGCATCTTGCTCAGGTTTTGTAAAAAATTATTATCCTGAAATGTTTCACAATTCTGTTTTACACAATGAGTACAAACAGATTCAAAAAAACATGTTTGAGATATCTGATTTCTTAGTGAATGTCTTAAAGATAACTGATTTAGGAGCAAAACTAGAAGGTGTAGCTACTTACCATGATTCATGTGCTGCACTCAGAGAATACGGTATAAAACGCGAGCCAAGAGTGTTGTTAGAAAAAGTGAGAGGATTGGAATTACGTGAAATGGAAGATACAGAAACCTGTTGTGGATTTGGAGGTAGCTTCTCTGTAAAAT
>JBIIOB010000318.1:0-3494 GCA_044337125.1 Bacteroidia bacterium | reverse complement strand
ATCAGGAGTTGCTGCTTTTAAATAATCTACAAACTCAATTGAGTTGGTATATGGAGGCTCTTGATAAGCTACCGCTTTCACGTACTTAGCCAAAGCAGCATTCAATGAATCTTCTCCAATATAATCTTTCAATGCGTACATTATTACACTTCCTTTATTGTAATGGATGTATTGTTGGTTCTCAACAAGCATTAATGGACGTTCTTTTTTACCTTCAACAGCTCTACCTTGTAAATATTGATTCATTTCATATTTCAAGAATTTTTTCATTGCCTGTTTTCCAAATTCTTTTTCCATTACCATTAATGCGGAATACTGACTCATTGTTTCTGCCATTAAAGTAGAGCCTTGTACATTTCCACCAATTACTTGATGTGCCCACCACTGATGTGCCACCTCGTGTGATGTAACATAGAATGGGTAGTCAATTGACTCTGGATCTTTATCATCCACCTTAGCAATAAAACCTATTCCTTCCGAAAAAGGAATCGTATTAGGAAACGATTGTGCAAATGTTGCATAACGAGGGAATTCCAGAATACGAACTTGGCGGTGCTGATATGGACTAAAATTCACTGTATAATAATCCAAGGATTTCTTAATACCTTTTATCATTCGGTCGATATTATACTCATGCCCTTTTTGATAATAAATTTCAATAGCAACAGGCTGTTTGTTTCCTGAAGCAGCAGAAGGAATCCATTGGTCGCGTTTTACTTCATAACTCGCAGAAAGGAAAGAATAAAAATTTAAAATTTTACAATCCATTTTATAATGAAAATATTTTCTACCATCCTTTTCCCATTCCTTTTGAAGATAGCCAGGAGCAATTGCTATTTGGTCAGCAGAAGTACTTAAAACACATTCAAAATCAATCCAATCAGCATCCGAACTAATGTATGTATTTCTTCGAGCAATGGTATCATTCACATTTGCCATACGCTCTTTTTTACCTAAACCGTATTTTTTACGAGCACTATCTTCTCCTAATTCTGCTTGTTCCGTATAACCAAGACTTGGTAAAAAGGAGCTATTAAAAAAAGTTCCATTGTAAACAATTGCTGTTCCTGGATCTGAATTTTTAAATCCTTTTGGAAAATATTCCAAATTGATATCCAATTTAATTGAATCGCCTGGCTTTAAAGCCGATGATAATTTATAAATATAAAAACCATTCTCCTTGTCATCCAAGACCAAACTTGCACCACGCTCAAATTTAAATTCGTTAATTGTAATGTCTGTTATCATATTAAGAATAACACTGTCTACATTTTTAGTCGATTTATTTTTTAAAATGTAATACCCTTTCATTTTGGCTCCACGTTCCTTTGGAAATATATCCACATTCCAATTTGCAGCAACAATTCGTGGTTGTTGTGTATATTGATATCGTTTGTATTTTTTCTCAAAATCCGCTTGTGCTTCTTCCATTTTTTTAGCAGAAATACTTTTATTTAAAACAGAGGTATTGTAATAAATAAAAGCTCCTAAACCTATGAATAATAACAAGCAAAAACTTAACGCTACTTTAGCATTGGTATTGAATAATGTTTTTGCTATTCTTAAACGAGCCTTAAATCCTTTTTCTTTTCCCCTTACCCAAAGTAAATTAGAGATTACCATTAACAATCCAGCAAAACCAATCCAATATGCTTTAAAAACAATGAATGAATACAAGGAATGTCCATAACCATTCATATCACTGTATGGCAAACGAGGTCCACTACTGTTAAATTGAAACAACTGATTATTCCATTCCAAAAGGTTAAAGGCAACTGGTAATAGAATTAAAATAAGCACTGCTACAAAATAACCAACATATTTATTGTTTATGATAACCTGAACAGCCATTGCCAATGCACAAATTAGTGCCAATCCAATAAGTTTAAATCCATACAATTCTTTTATGTACTGAATCAATTCTATTTTATAATAGCCACTGTACATTTGAATTCCAATACCTGTAAGCATTACAACAAATAGCAATACCACTTGAATTGCAACTAATGCTAAAAACTTAGATACAAATGGCACCCAAGGTGCTAAAGGAGCTGTGCCTACTAACTCATCAACTTTTGAATCGCGTTCACGCCAAACCAGAATTCCTGAATAAAAAACAATAAGAATCAACATGAAAAACTGAAAAGTAGCACCACCAATTTGCAAAATTTGATAGGTAACAGGATAAGTAGATGTTCCGTAAATCAATCCTAATTGTGACGTAACGGCAATTAATGTAAGAATACTTAATGCTACAATTATTAAAAAGAAAATACTTTTTACAATTTTATTGAACTCAAATTTCATTAAGAAAAATGTTTGCGTCCAACTATAACGCGCACTGAATGTTTGAGTTGCTTTAGGAATATCAGACAACGAATGAACTGGAATCGATGCCAATGAAAGCATTTCCTTTTTGTTCTTACGCTTAAAAAATGAAACCGGATTGTTAAATTGACTAAATTGAAAACGAGTATAGGTAAAAAATGTTATTCCTAAACCAATTGCAAACCAAAGCAAACGATTGTATAACAATACACCTGAAAAAGGTAGTGCCAATGTATTTTGCTCGGAGGGCGACCAATACTCAGTAACTTGATTGAATGCAATTTCACCAAAAGGTTCAAAAATGGCTGCCATGGTTTTATTATCCAAATCGGAAAGCAATGAATTTGTGATTCCTTTTACTAAGATTAATGCAACACATCCAACATAACCAGCAATCATGTTACGTGAAAATGTAACAAATGAAAAGAAGATGGCACCTACTAAAAGTGTATTCGGTACAACAAAATAGAGGAATGGCTGAATATAGTTCATCAAACTAAAAGCCCCTAACTTTTCAGCTTCAATGCCCGGAAGTGCACATGTTACCATGTGACCAACAACAGTACCTGTTAGAACAAAAAGAGCAACTAAAAAAGCAGCCGTAAAGCGTCCAAACATGTACCCAAATTTTGAAATTGGTTTAGTAAAAATTAACGGGTGCATGTTATATTGAAAATCCTTATACACTGCAGGCGCCATAATGGTAATTAGAATAATGGCACCAATCAAATCGGTATTTAAGCCATTTAAAATTCCAGCAATTGCACTGGCAGAGTTGATGGTTGTATTGCTATCACTTACGGCTCCACCTAATATACCTGCAATTGCAGCTGTAAGCAACATGGAAAAAAGAAAAAACACAGCAAAGAAAATATATGTTGCAGGCTTTTTGAACCAAAGTTTTAATTCGAAAAGAAATATTTGTTTGAACATAATAATAAGTTTAAAGTTTAAAAGCTTGAAAGTTTAAAGTTTTAGCTGGCTAGTTTTTTTTTATGTTTCGCAAACACAATACTTTCCAACTTTGAACTATCTAACTTTGAACTATTTTGTAATTGTTGCAAAATAAACATCTTCCAAATCTGCTGTAACAGCTGAAAAAGAAGCATCAGGTTGTGATTCATGGTAAACATGAACCTGTATTTTGCCTTCCACTACTTTTGTTG
>JBIIOB010000022.1:0-11335 GCA_044337125.1 Bacteroidia bacterium | reverse complement strand
TAAGTATACCGATGAAACAAAAGAAGTTGCTGGATATAAATGTAAAAAAGCAGAAGTGACCATTAAAACCAAGGAAGGCAAAGAAGAAACATTAAACGTATTTTATACTGAAGAAATCCCTACTAGTGATGTGAAAAGTGTTTACAAAGGTTTAAAAGGTTTTCCATTGGAATATGTAATCAATCAGAAAGGAATGAAAATGCAATTTACAGCTACAAAAGTTAGTAAAGAAACAATCCCTGATTCTAAATTTGAAATATCTAAAGAAGGTTATACCGAAACAACCATGGATGAATTGCAAAAAGCAATGATGAAAATGGGGGGTAAATAACCCGAACAAGATTAAGTAAAGCTTCTGAAATTTTCGGAAGCTTTTTTGTTTTAACGATAAAAAACTCATGAAAAAATTTTTATTTTCAATTTGCCTTCTTGGTTTTTTATATTTGAATTTATCTTGTTTTTGCAAAGGACCTCGTTTAAGTCAAACCCTTGTTGATAGCTCAAGTGTTATATTCGAAGGTGCGGTTTCTAAAGTAAATATGCTTGATGAGGAAGAGTATGAAGTTAGTATAACGTTTAATATACTAAAGCAGTTTAAGGGTGATAAAGTAAAAACAATAATTGTTAAATCGACAAAAAGTAGTTGTGGCTTTTTCTTCAAGGATAAAGAGATTACAGAAAGCATAGGTCGTAAATTTTTAATGTATTGCTGCAAGGAGAATGGTGTTTATGGTTATCATTATTGTAGTGATAGAAGAGTGCGATTTCCGCTCAAGAAAGATTATAAAAATGAGTTTACATCCAAGTCAGAATCATTAACCAATTATTCTAAACGAAAACTGGATTATAATAATGAATTGGTAGCTTTGGATTCTATCATTAGGAAATAATAAACAAATATTAATTGTAGAAATTAATTTTATTAGAATGGATTTTAAACTTCGACCAATCAAAGATACCGATATCGACAACCTCGTAAAATTTGCGAATAATCCTAAGATTGCTGCAAATCTTACCAATAAATTTCCATATCCCTATACCAAAGAACATGGACTGAATTTTATTCAGTTTGCAATGAGCAAGTCTCCTGCACATGTAATGGCCATTACCATTAACGATGAATTAATAGGAGGGATTGGAATTCATCCTCAAGATGATATTCAATGTAAAAACGCGGAATTAGGTTATTGGTTAGCAGAGCCTTTTTGGAACATGGGCATTATTTCGAAAGCAATACCACAAATGATTGAATATGGTTTTAAAACTTTTGACATTGATCGCATATTCGCCCGTCCGTTTGGTTCTAATTTTGCTTCGCAAAAAGTTTTGGAAAAAGCGGGTTTTAAATTGGAGGCTCGTTTAAGTAAAACACTGTTTAAAAATGGCGAATATCAAGATGAATTAATTTATGCCATTCGTAGTTCAAACTAGTCTCTTTTTGTTAATAACACTTTCTTTTTAGCGTCATTTTTTCGGCTATTTTTATAACCTAAAATAGAAGGAAATTTTATGTCAGAAAACCCTAAAAAATTGTTTTTGCTTGATGCATTCGCACTCATTTACCGTGCTTATTTTGCATTTAGCAACAATCACCGTGTTAATTCTAAAGGATTAAATACATCCGCCATACTTGGCTTTACAAATACCTTATTAGAAGTTCTTAAAAAAGAAAAGCCAACACACATTGCAGTGGTGTTTGACACCTCAGAGCCTACTGTTCGTCATATTGAATTTGCTGATTACAAAGCAAATCGCGAAGAGATGCCCGAAGATTTGCGTACCGCTATTCCATATATAAAAAAACTAATTGCAGGTTTTCATATTCCAGTTTTGTACTCCAATGGTTACGAAGCAGATGATGTAATTGGGACTTTGGCTAAAAAGGCTGAACAACACGGTTACGTAACCTACATGATGACTCCTGATAAAGATTATGGTCAGCTTGTTTCGGATAATATTTTCATTTACAAACCTGCTCGTATGGGGAATGGCGCTGAGGTGTTAGGTCCTGCCGAAATTTGTAAAAAATGGGAAATCGAAAATGTAAATCAATTGATTGATATCCTTGGTTTGATGGGTGATAAAGTGGATAATATCCCAGGAATACCCGGTGTTGGTGAAAAAACAGCTATTCAACTCATTAAAGATTTTGGTTCTATCGAAAATTTATTGCAAAATACCGATAAGCTAAAAGGGAAATTGAAAGAAAAAGTGGAGCTAAACAAAGAGATGGCCATTCAATCGAAACGATTAGCAACCATTATTTGTGATGTACCCATCGAGTTTGATGAAAAGACATTAATCATGGAGGAGCCTGATAAAGAGGCTTTGCGTGAATTATTTACCGAATTAGAATTTAGACGTTTAGCACAGCAAGTAATTGGTGAAGACATTACTGTAAGTAGTCCAGAGCCTGAAAAAACAAAAGCTGTAAAAAAAGCAAATCCAAATCAAACCGATTTGTTTGCAGTTGGTGATGAAGAAGTTTCAACTGATGAAGTTGCTGAGGATGTGAAAAACTTTAAAACTATTTTAGAGGTTAGTCATAGCTATCAGTTGATTGATACAAAAGAAAAAAGAGCTGCTTTGTTGACCGATTTATTAAGCCAAAAAGCTGTTTGTTTCGATACAGAAACAACAGGTTTGGATGCACACATCGCTGAATTGGTTGGAGTTTCTTTTTCATACAAACCGAATGAAGCGTATTACATTCCAGTTTCTGAAAATAGGGAAGAGGCACAACAATTAGTGGATGAGTTTAAGCCCTTTTTTGAAAGTGCATCTAATTTAAAAATTGGTCAGAATATTAAATATGATTTACTTGTACTAAAAAAATATGGTGTCGAATTAAAAGGGCATTTGTTTGATACCATGATTGCGCATTTCCTTATTCAACCCGATATGCGCCATAATATGAATGTGTTGGCCGAAACCTATTTGAATTATTCTCCTGTTTCTATCGAAACGTTAATAGGCAAAAAAGGGAAAGATCAATTGAGTATGCGTTCTGTAGATGTCGAGCAAATAAAAGAATATGCTGCAGAGGATGCTGATATCACTCTTCAACTAAAAAATGTGTTTGAACCCATGCTGAATGATACGCACACAAAAAAATTGTTCGAAGAAATTGAGATTCCTTTAATACCTGTTTTGGCTGATATGGAAGGAGAAGGAATCATGTTGGATAAAGCTGCATTAAAAGAATTATCACTTACACTTGAAAAAGACATTGCACATGTTGAATCGGAAATTCAACAATTGGCAGGTACACCTTTTAATGTATCATCACCAAAACAAGTTGGTGATATCCTGTTTGAAGTATTACAAATTGCAGAAAAACCTAAAAAAACAAAAACGGGTCAGTATGCTACAGGTGAAGAAGTATTAGTGAAACTAGTTGGAAAACATGATATCGTTGGTAAGATTTTGGATTACCGCGAATTAGTAAAATTGAAAAACACCTATGTTGATACACTTCCCTTATTGGTTAGTCCTATTACAAACCGAATTCATACTTCCTTTAACCAAGTCGTTGCGGTAACTGGTCGATTAAGTTCTGATAACCCGAATTTGCAAAATATTCCTATTCGTACCGAACGTGGACGTGAAATACGTAAAGCATTCATTCCTCGTGGCGAGAATTACACCCTTCTTTCTGCCGATTATTCACAAATTGAATTACGCATCATAGCTGAATTAAGTGGTGATGCAGGAATGATTGAAGCGTTCCAGCAAGGTTTAGATATTCATGATGCGACTGCTGCAAAAGTATACAATGTATACCTTGAAGATGTTACATCGGATATGCGTAGAAATGCGAAGATGGTCAACTTTGGTATTATTTACGGAATATCCGCATTTGGTTTGTCGGAACGACTGAATATCCCACGCAAAGAAGCTGCAGCTATCATCGAAAATTATTTTCAAAAATATCCAGGTATCAAAACCTACATGGATGATAGCATTGAACTAGCGAAAGAAAAAGGGTATGTAGAAACCATCATGGGACGTAGACGTTATTTACGGGATATAAATTCAAGTAACCATACTGTTCGTGGCTTTGCCGAACGAAATGCAATTAATGCACCTATTCAAGGCAATGCTGCCGATATGATTAAAATAGCAATGATCAATATTCATAATGATTTTAAAGCACAAAATTTAAAATCGAAGATGCTACTTCAAGTACATGATGAATTGGTTTTTGATGTGTGGCATGAAGAGTTGGAAGTTGTAAAACACATTGTTTCACATCGAATGAAAACAGCTATGCCAACTATGAAAGTTCCTATGGAAATTGGACTAGGAACTGGCCATAACTGGTTGGAAGCGCATTAATTAGCCGAATTTTAAAAAATTATGTTTTTTTGCTGTAACTTTCAGTAAGTGTAATCGTCTTACCCTAAAAATCGCACAAAAAGCTACAAAATGACCGCGGACGAATTCAATAAATGCGTTGATTTATATGCCGATAATCTGTATCGTTTCATTCTTAAGAATGTAAAGGATGAAGAAAAGGCGCGCGATATTGTGCAAGATACTTATGAAAAATTGTGGATGAAGGTGTCGGAAGTAGAAAGTACTAATGCTAAATCCTATATGTTCACCACTGCTTATCGCACGATGATTGACCGTATAAGAAGGGATAAGAAGCAAGGAGACATGACAGAGGCAAATATGTATAGCTTGAGTCATAATCGACAATACAGTGATTTAAAAGAGATTTTAAATGAAGCCTTAGCCAAATTGCCTGAAATACAACGTTCTGTTATTTTATTAAGAGATTATGAAGGATATAATTATGCGGAGATTGGTGAAATTACTGGGTTGAATGAATCACAAGTAAAGGTCTATATTTTTAGAGCAAGAGGTTTTTTGAAAAATTATTTAGGTGCATTAGAAAACGTTATATAAATGATTATTAACAAACATAATTACGAAGCTTATTTCCTTGATTACCATGAAGGGAATTTAACACCTCAGGTGGTGGCTGATTTGTTATTGTTTGTTGAACAACATCCTGAATTAAGAGAAGAATTTGAAAGTTTTGAAAATGTGACATTAGAAGACTATTCAACACCTTCCTTTGAAAATAAAGATGTTTTAAAAAAAGAAATTAATCAGGAAAATAGTGAAGAGTACTTTATTAAAGTAGTAGAAGGTATTATTACATCTACTGAGAAAGTATTACTTCATAATTATATTAAACAACATCCCCATTTGAGTGCCGACTTAGAATTGTATAGAAAGACAAAGTTAAGCGCAGATTCATCCCTTGTTTTTGAAAATAAAACACGACTGAAAGAAATTCCTTTTGTATTTGCTAGCAAAGAACCTTCGGATATTGAAGCCTTGATGATTGCCAGTTTAGAAGGAGTTTTATCCTCTCCAGAACAATTGTTGTTGAAATCTCAGTTACAAACCGATTCAAGATTAGCAAGTGAATTCGAACTTTTTACCAAGACAAAACTCTTTGCAGATGCATTTATTGTTTATCCTGACAAAGATGAGTTGAAAAGGACATCAAAGAAGGCAATCCCATTCTATTATTATATTTCTGCAGCAGCTGCTATATTGTTGCTATTTGGTTTGTTTTCGCTTTTTAATAGCGATTCGGTTGCACCTAATCTTGCTACTAAAACTTCACCAACAATATATCCGGTTGCAGTTACAAGCCCAGTTAAAGATCCAAAAGCAACCCCATCTGAATTAAACCTCGAAAAGAATACTGTTGCAGAAACAAATTCTACTCCAGTGATTTTGAAAAGAACTGCATTACCTAAAAAACAAAATGATACTAAAAAAGAATCGTTAATTATTCCTACAAATGTTGAGAATTCACCAGAGAATGTAATTGCAAATAATACAGTTGTTTTTCCTGATTCTGAGCAAAAAAAGAATAATAAGCAATCAAATGATAATATTTTATTGTCACCCCAAAATAGCACTTCACTCGCTTTAACTGAATCGGCAAAGCCTGATGATTATATGTCATTAAAAGAAATGGCTGTAGCAAAGATTAAAGAAAAAACAATGGATGAATCGGTTATTGATCGACAAAAGAAAAATGGGAAAATGAAAAAGATGAGTGGTTGGGATTTAGCTCAAATTGTTGCCAAAGGAATTAGCAAACTAACTGGAAAAGATGTGAATGTAGAACCTACCTACAATGATGCAGGTGATGTTACAGCTTATGCTTTAAATGCTGGTAAGCTGGGCTTTTCAAGAGGGCGTTAGTTTACCTATAAAAAAAAGAGCCGATAAGTATCGGCTCTTTTTTTTATAAATCATATCTAAAAATAGGTTCTAAGTCACCAATTTCATCTAGCATTACATTTAAGTCCTTTATCAAACCATTGTTAAATCCATATACCCAACCATGGACTTGTAATTCTCTACGTTTCCATGCTTGTTGTACGATTCGTGTTTTACCAAGATTACAAACTTGGGCAATTACGTTTAATTCAACCAATCGGTTTTCACGTTCTTTTAAGTCGGTGATTGATTCTAATTCAATTCTGTTCCTTTCGTATACTTCTTTAATGTTTCGTAACCAATTGTTAACAAATCCATTATCCTTATTATTCATTGCTGCAATTACTCCCCCGCAACCATAATGACCACAAACAATAATGTGTTTAACGTGCAATACTTCAACTGCATAATAAACAACGCTTAATAAGTTCATGTCAGTGTGCACAACCATATTTGCAATATTGCGATGTACAAATATTTCACCTGATTTGGTACCTGTTATTTCATTTGCAGGAACGCGGCTGTCAGAACAACCAATCCATAAATATTCCGGATTTTGACCAAGAGTGAGTCCTTTGAAGTATTCTGGATCTTCTTTTAACTTCTGTTCTGACCAGTTTTTATTGCCTTCTAATAGGCGATTGTAGCTATTATTCATATTCTAAATTGTTGGATAAATATACTTAATTTATTCAACAAAATAGCGAATAATTAGGAGGATCGATAGGCGGTTGCATGGTAAGCTTTTTTGTGGGAACCAAGGAATACACGTGCGTAAATTCGTAAAATAGAAATTTCAATTAATGCTAAGCTTAATGATGTTGAAATAATCAATAGCTCTTCATGTTTATGAATATGACTAAACAAAATATCTATACCAATAAATGTAGGTGTGAAAGGCAAACCCACAAAGCCCAAACATGCTAGTAAAAATACAAATGCTGTTTTTGGGTGTTCATATATGTATCCATGAAATTGATTGAGTTGTATATTATTATCGATGGCTTTAATTCGTTTTAAACTCAAATATCCAATTAAAACGGATACTAATGAACCACTTAAGTATAATAAAATGTGGTTATGACCAAAGTTTTCATTTAGTAAAGCTATTGATAATGCAATAAACATTTGCCCTCCAATTACAAAAAACCATGCCCACATTGCATCACCGCGTTCAGCAAAGGCTTTTATAATTAGAATTAAACCTCCAAAAGAATATATGAATGGTAATAGCTCGAAAATAGATCTTGGAATGTTTTCTTGAAAATAGAATGAATATAGACCAATAGCAAAAATTATCGATAAAATTACAATAGCAGTTTTGTTGGATAATAGGTTTAAATGTCTCCCTACCCATTTTATTGGGTTCCAGAAAGCATTGTAGTGGAAGCGATCCAAATTCCATTCTTTTATAGATAATAGATAAAAAGTGTTTTTACATTTAGAAATAAACCGACTGTATTCTTTTGTCCTTTTGGGAACAAAACTAAAAAGCATATCATGTATTAAATAACTTAATACTGAAGGAGAAACTAATAATTGATATGTTCTTAAAAATGCATTTCCTGTAAAGTGTACTAATGCCAATAGATGAAAACCTAGTGCAATTTCAATAAATATTAAACCAATTTGTGCTATTGAGGAATAAGCAATTTGAGTTTTTACAGAAGACTGAACACGGGCAATTCCTGTTGCAATAATGGCTGTAGATAATCCGATTGCAATGGTAAGTGTTTTTATCAAAAGAATGCTTTCCCAGTAAGGATATGTTCTTAATAATATAAATACTCCTAAATGAACAGATAGTGAACCGTAAAATATGGCACTCGATGTAGTAGGACCCTCCATTGCTCTTGGTAACCAAGTTGAAAATGGAAGTTGTGCCGATTTTGCTGATGCCGCAATTAATATCATCAAGGCAATGAAAAATCCATACCAGTTGTGTTCTAATAAATGTGCTTGAACTAATTTAACATCATTTAGCTGAATAAATGTGATGTTTTCGTGCCATAAATGATGACTCATCCACATTGCTAGAATTAAACATACATCCCCCAAACGATAGATAGAAATTACTTTTAAACTATTTTTTACAGGTAAGTATCGATCTCTGTAAAATGAAATTAATAGAAAAGAACAAATGCCTAATATTTCCCAACCAATAAAAAGTGTTTCAAAATTTCCGGCAAGTATTACAATGTTAAAACTGAAAATAAATAATAAGGTTGTATTAAAAAAACGTTTAAACCCTTCTTCACGATGCAAATAGTATTTGCTAAAGATGATTACAATGAATGAAATGAAGTTCCCAATAATTAAAAAAACAAGACTTGTTTTGTCAAAAAAATAATCGATAAATATTTCAATGTCTTCGGTTTGGAATAAAACGACATGTTTAATATTCAGTATGGGATGGTTGTTTATTAACCATAATACAACAAAAATGATTGAAAGTAATAAGTTCGAAAAAGTTGATGCAATTGCAACTCCTGATATTGCTTTCTCGTTTCTTTTGTTAAAAAGTAAGCTTAAAACAAATCCTAGAAAAGGTATCCAAATGAAAAATTGTAAAATGTTTGCCATTTCTTATTGCTTAATTTCTAATGAATAAATAGGTAAATTTTCTTGGGTAGCATCAGCGATGTAATTGCTGTCCATTTTTTTTGTTGATTCTATGAATGATGAAAAATCATTGATTTTATTAATTACACTTTCTGTAGGGAAGTATTCCTTAAATGCTCCATTTTTAAAATAATGAAATTTGTTTGTTTCTGGATCTACCGCTATTAAATGAACCCATTCATTGATAAACCATTCATACATTTCTGGTGTACTTTGTATAGTGTTCAAAACAATTTTGGGATAATGTTCTACTATTATTAGTAATCTAACAGGATCATGGACTTCAATCATTTGAACCGGTAATCCGGGACGTAAGTCACCATCGCAACTATTGGCAACTCCAATCAAGCCCATAACATTATGAGGCAATTTAGTTCCAGCACCAAGTTTGTGATTATCAACTCTTGAAAAATAATATTCCAAATTAATACCTCCGCAAACTGGACCTAATGGTTTCATTATTCCTATAAGTAGTTTTCCTTCTGGATCTGTTTTGTAATCGTATGAATTTAAAAAGGCTCTCCTGTCAAGAAACAATCCTTTTGTTAATTCTCGTTGTCCTACAATACATAAAGTGTTTGTTCCATGCCCTAGTTCTGGACGAGGTTCAAATAAGGTAACGGATCTATCTTTTATTGCTTTTCTTGCTTTAGCTAATGATAGCTTGGTGTCGATGGAAGCAAATCGTCTTGTTCGTTCTTTTGCATTCAAATCCAATGCTTTTTCGAATGCTTGTTTGTTTAATTGATGTCGCTTTTGGTTTTCTGTATTCAAAATATCTTCATCATAATACTCAATTTCATCCGCAGCAGTATCGTGAAGCCCACCAATAAATTGTGTTTCATTCGGTATTGTTATTCCTCGTTCAGCAAGTACGGTTCTTACTTTGGGATGATTGGCCATAAACGAAAAAACTCTAGAGTTTACCGAGCCCGGGCGACCACTACACGCTCCGCAGTCATGGGCTCCATGATGTGGATTGTTGGCACTGCTTGAACCATGTGCAATGGAATAGATTAATGGTGCAAAATTTTTAGTAAGTCCAATTCCTCTTAACTGGCCCTCAACTCTGTTGGCCATTTCTTCAATTGTATAGCCTATTTGTAGCCCGTTTTCTTTGTCATCTAAGTGCTTGTTCTCAATTGTTAGTTTTGAACTTTTGTGCATGTGAGCAAAAGCATTCGATATTGCAGGACTCATTTTAGGTCGGAATACTGTTAATACAAGTTGTATTCCTGACCAAATGCCTAATGTAAAAGAGCTAATTAGTCCAGGAATAAGTTTATGAGTATTATTTGTGTAAAGGAGTTCATGTTTTCGTTTTTCAGAGACATTGAATTCTTTAATTAAATAGGATGGAGTAACAGGGGCTGGACATAGTTTGTCATAAAACTTTCCATCTTGAGGTTGAAAGAAAAATTCAACTCCAAAGAAGCCAGGGGTTCCAAGTGTTTCACAGTTTAGATCAATCTGTTCTATGTGTCTTCTTAAAGAACACTCTCGTTCATCAATACAAAAGAGGGCTTGGAAGCTCACATAGTTATTATTGTTTGGACGAACATTTTTTTTATTAGAACTTAAACCTGATAATACTTCATCATAATAACTCCATTCAAATGCATCCTGCCAAATCTTATATACTTCATTCAATTCACTATTTTCATATGGCTTGAATAATTCTACCGGCTTTTCATTTGTTATTTCAGAAAGTGGTTTCCATTTATTGCCAAGCCTGCTATCCAAAGCATCTATTTCTAGCAACAATTCAAATATGATTAGTTCTTTTAATGAAATATTTCGTTGGTCCAATAATGTTTTTGGTTGTGCTTCAATTGTAGCAACCATTCCAGACCAACCTCTATGACTAAACTGTTGATCAAAAAGATATTGTTCAAAGTAATGCTCTGAACCTACAATTATTTTTAGCAACTCTTTTATTTGAGTTTTATCGGAGAGGAGTAATTCTTTTGCACGTTTATTTTTAAAAAAACTAGTAAAGGTGTTTTTTTCTAATGTTTTAATAGTTGATAGAAACCCATTGTTATCTATAGGGAAATTCCATAAAGAAATTCCTTGATCCAAATAGCTAGTTAAAATTCGAAAAAGTAATGGTTGTACTTTTGTATCAAGATCGATGTTGTAATGACTGCTCCATTTTGATCTAAATGAGCCAACTCTTGCTTTTTTTGATTCATTAAAACTTTTATTTAATAAAAGATTTTTCCATACTTCTAATTGGTCAATTCCTTTACGTTCAACAATAATACGATCTAATGTACTTGCACTAATGCGTCCAGTTTCAAATAACTTCCGAAAATCTTTTAATTCGAGAGTGACTTGATAACCAAAAATTTCTGAGGCATTAAAAAGTGCATCGTAAAACTTTTGATTTTGAAATGCATGTAATGAATTGTGATGGATAAAATCTTTTAGTGGTGATTGAGAAGGCAAATAGTGC
>JBIIOB010000317.1:0-3499 GCA_044337125.1 Bacteroidia bacterium | reverse complement strand
GTTGTTATTGGTAGTATTTGTTGTTGCTGTTGTGTTTGTTGTATTATCTGGAACAGCAGTAGTTGTTGTATTCGTATTGCTAACTACTGGTTCATTTGAATTTGTAGGTAAAGGCATACTTGCAATAGTATACTTCTTAGTCTCATCGTTTTCAATGTAAGAAAATACACCTTCAAGAGCATAACTTGGTGATGGAGTAGTTACCGCTAATTTATAGGAAACTTTAAATTCAGGTTGACTTGGCATTGAAACCCAAACAAATTTTGCCTTCCCATCTGCAAAAGAAAAGGATGCTCCTTGTCCTTCATTTAAACTTGCAACACAACCAGCAGGAATTGTTTCCAATAGTTTAGCAAACCCAGTTGCATTACCCTTATTAACAACTAATTCAACAATGTAGTCTGTTGCTGATTTGCTTGTAATTTTTCGTGTGCAGGCAATAGAAGAAGGTTCTTGAGTTGATACAGGTGTTGATGTTGTTGCAGTTGTTGTATTATTAGTTGTATTCGTAGGTTCAGTTGCAGTAGTTGTTGCAGCTGTTGTAGTTGTAGGGTTTGATGTATTTGAAGCTGTTGTTGTTGGCTCGGTAGTGTTCGAGCTAGTAGTTGCTGTAGTATTGGATGCTGTCGTTGTTGTTGGTTCAGTCGTTGTTGCTGGGTTGTTGGTTACAACAGGTTGTGATGTGGCACCTTCAATATTAATAGTTGCGGGTGAAATGTCTATCGATTGTTTTACATTATCTGCTACATAAGAAAACTTCCCTGCTATTGTTTTGTCACCAGAAACACCTGCTGCTACCTTAACTTTGTATTTCACTTTAAATTCTTTGTCGGCTGGTAGCGACATCCATATTAATTTAACCGACTGGTTAGAAAAGGTGAATGATGCTCCATTATTATCTTCCTGAACAGCAGTAAAGCCTTCAGGTAAATCTTGCTGAAGCTTAGCAAAGCCACTAGTACTTCCCTTATTGATAGTCAACTCTACTACAAACTCTGTTTCAGGCTTTGTACTTGCCGGAATTTTTTGAGTAATAGTTATTCCTTCTGCGAAGAAAAACTGATAAATCAGTAATGCTACAGTGTTGAATAATAGAGCGATGTACTTTAACATAGTTTTATGGTTTTATTTTTTTTACTGCTCAAAGAAAAAGTCAATTAAATCATTCAGTTTTTCTACAGTGAAGTCTGAATCTCCTTCAAAGAATGAATCAATTGCCATTGTAATCTCTTCTGTTGAAATGTAGCCATCTTTATTTTTATCCGCTACTCTTAATCCTACTGGTATGCTGCTTGAAGAAGAAGGATTGTTTTTTCTTTCTTCTAAATTTTTGGATTCAATGTCTCTTAGAAATGACAAACTTGGGTTTTCATTAAACATATTACTACGTTCTGTTGCCATAGAGTCACGCTCTGCCTGACGAGCCATAATCATTTGATCTGTTTGTGTTACTCCATTCTCATCAACCAATGCTCCTTTTTTGGTTAGAGCTTCTTTATCCTTGTAATCTGGTACACCATCCTCATCTAAATCTTCAGGACAACCCTTGTTATCAATTTTTACTCCTTTGGGAGTGCCAGGACATCTGTCATCACCATCTCTAACGCCATCTTCATCTGTATCTAATTTGTCTAATGCAGAAAAATCAACAGATTGGTAAATAGGATTACTATCATCATATGGTTTTCCAAAGTTGTATTGAATGGAAACATTTGCAAAAATATATCTGTCATTCCCAGACGCCTTGTAATTGTCAATCCAATCTGTTAATGCTAGATAATAGCTAGCTCCAATATTTGCAGCAAGATTATCCGAAATTTTTAATTGAAAACCGATACCAATTGGTATTGCGAATGAATTTCTTGCATAATTGGTTGTGCTATCTTTTAATTGTGTTTCATAAGTATAATCACGTTGCAAAAGGATAGAAGCAGTTGCATTTGTATCCGTTTCTGAAATATTACGTATTGTTCCATCACTCCAATAATTGTAACTGATATTGTTTTTATCTTTTAAATCGCCATATGGGTCAAATTTTAAATAGCCAAATCCTCCAAATAAATAAGGTGCAAATGCACTATTGCGTTTAAATACAAAGTCATTGTCGAAATGGATAACAAGATTTAAATCAGCCTGAATGATTTGTGATTGGAAATTTAGGTTGCGCTCCAAGCTTCTTTCACTATCTGCTAATTTTCCATAAAGTCCATTTAAAGAAACACCAAAATATTTTCCAATTCGTTGTTCAACTGTTAAATTATAACCCGTTCTTATTCTGCTAAACGAGCTAAGGTTTACGCCTGTACCAATATCCCCATTAAAGGAAAGGATACCAGCTCCTATTGCGACAGATGGTAGTTGTTTCGTTCTTTCGGTTTGCGCAAATGCATTCCCAAACATTACAAGTAATAAACTTAGAGTAAGTAGTTGTTTGTTCATAGTATTGTGTTTAGTAGTGTTTTTAATCCATTGACCAAAAAACACTAAACCGAAATAATTTTGTCGTTTAGCAAAACTATTTCAGTTTAGTATTAATTTTAAGACGAGTGATTGTTAATTACAAACAGTCTTTTGTTAATAAGCCCGTTAATTTTTGTGGATAAAAATATAAAAAATCGCAACTTGGCTAAATGAAAGTTATAAGATTTACTTAACATTTAGCAAGGATTTAGAATCCTCTTTCTTTCCAAATAAAAGTTAAAGTTTTTTTGCTGAAGTAAGCCATTTTATTATCTTTTATTAGTGTTAGGTAGGTCGGGTGCGTATCAATTATTTCATCTATTTCAATTGGGATTACCATTTTCCCATTTAAATCAATTAGGCCTAAAGAATTGTCGATGTTCACAATGCTTAATCCATCTTTAAAAATACTCACATCATCATATAGAAAATCAATTATTTGTTTCCCATTTTTATTTATAAATCCCTTTTTGTCATTTTTCACAACTATTGCCATGCAATCATTAAATGCTGATGCCTTTTGATAGCTATTTGGAATCTGAATTTTATTAGTTAAATCAATATAACCCCATTTTTCTTTTTTCTCAAAGACAGCAAGTCCTTCCTTATAACATTCTATTTTGTCAAAATCTTTTGAACTGATGTATTTTCCATTGAGATCAATTAAACCTTGTTTTTTGTTTTTTACTGCCACAGTGCTGCCATTTAAAAAGGAGTAGGGCGTATTGGTGTAATCATATTGGATTGGTATAATAATCTCCCCTTTTTCATTGGCATACCCATATTTTTGATCTTGAACAATGATAACTAAACCCTCAGAAAATGATCCTATAAAATCAAAAGCACATGGTAAAATAAATGCGCCTGATTTGTTAATCATACCGTATTTTTTTAATGATTTAACTTTTGCAAATCCATTATTGAAATTTTCAGCCCAATCGTAAGTGGCAGGAATAATAAATTTACCCAAAGTGTCAATGTAACCATATTGACCACCTAATTCAACAACTGCAAGGTGCTCATGGAAGTCCCCTGCTTT
>JBIIOB010000316.1:0-3500 GCA_044337125.1 Bacteroidia bacterium | reverse complement strand
TACCATAACTGATAAATGGAAGGTTCGTTTCTTTTATTTTTAGAAGTGCTAAGTCAGTGGTTGGATCTTTTCCTATAAGGTCAGCTGTATAGGTGCGTTTATCATTTAATGTAATTTCAATTTTTTCTCCATTATCAATTACATGGTTATTGGTAACGATGTAACCATCTTGCGAAATGATAATTCCAGACCCTGTTGAGCTTGGTGCTTCTTGTTGACGAGGCTGACGCTGACCAAAAAAATCACGGAATGGATCATAATATTGGTTGCTGTAATTGATTGGGTAGGTGGTTTTTACATTGACTACCGAATGTACTGTTAAATCGGCAGCAGTAGTAAAATCAGTGGTGTTTTCGACTGTATTTCCTGCCAGTTTTGCATAATGAATGGGTGTTGACGGAGTAATATAATTAGCTAAAGGATGATTTTTTGTGCTGTTATTCAAAAAATGATTTAGCCCTAAAGCAGTTAAACCTCCAATACTTGCAATAAAAAATGCGCTTGCTATCTTTTTCATAATATTCTTTATTTATTGGTTACTAAATTAGTGATAAATAGTTGGAAAATACTACGCAAAATTTGTTCCTATGTTGTTGTTAATACTTATTTTTAACATAGATTAACATAGATAAAAAAGGTTGATTAACTTTGCAATCTATTTTATAAAATAGCATACAAAAATTGAGCAGTTTAAGAGAAAAATCACAAGTTTTTATCATCGGCTTACTAATAGGTTTATTAGTGGCAGGGGGCTTTTTTGTATTTAAACTGGATGATTATTTTAAGGAGTTGAATTTTTATAAACGATTTGCAGAAACATTTGAATCAGAAAAAAAAGCAACTTCTTCCAAGGATTCAAGTACTGAAAAAGAACAGGATTCCAAAAAAGTTGTTAAGAAAACGAAACAACAACCAAATACAAATCAGTCAAAAACAGCCTCTACACCTGAACCTACAGATAGCTCGCGAATTGATAGTGCAACTGTTTCAACAGGTTCTTTCTCTGATGAGATTGTTGTTAAAAAGGATGAAATGGTTACTTCCAAAACGATGCAAGTAATTCAACTAACTCCTGCTGCCACTAAAAACAGTAAAGATTCATTACTTCAAAAAGTATCAGGGATAAAGGAAGATAATAATTCCAAGCAGCTATTTAATATTGAATTTTGGACATCACCTTTAAACTACAAAGGTTATAAAATGGGCAAATACAAACTTGTGTTGTATGGAGTCAATGCTACTGACGACATTAAGATTTACCGTTTGGATGATGTCATATACCTGAAAAATGCATCAATAGTTTATCAGTTGGATTATGTGAGTGATTTTAAATATTACGAGCGAATTACTGATGAAACAATTTTAAGCAAACTAAAATAATTTCCATTTAATACTTTCTTAAGTGCAAGTCCATTTTTATAAATACCAAGGAACAGGCAACGATTTTATCATTATCGATAATCGTACAAATGTATTTGATAGAAGCAATACCGCATTGGTTGCAAAGCTGTGTGATAGACGTTTCGGTATTGGTGCTGATGGGTTAATGTTGTTGCAATCAAAAGCAGGATATGATTTTGAAATGGTTTATTATAATTCAGATGGCAATGAAAGCAGCATGTGTGGAAATGGTGGAAGATGCATTGTTGAGTTTGCACGGACATTAGGACTGGTTAATGAAAAAGCATTTTTTATAGCAATAGATGGAGAACATCATGCAGTTGTTCAACCTGGATTTATTTCTTTAAAAATGAAGGATGTCGATAACGTTGAATTGAATGCTGATTTTGCATATTTAAATACAGGTTCACCACACTATGTTCGGTTTGTAACAAATGTAGAATCCTTTCCCGTTTATGAAGAAGGCAAAAAAGTTCGTTACAACGAACGATTTAAAAAAGAGGGGACAAATGTAAATTTTATAGAAAAGTGCAATAACGCACTTTTTGTTAGAACTTATGAGCGTGGAGTTGAAGGTGAAACCTATTCTTGCGGCACAGGTGTAACTGCTGCGGCAATTGTTGCTGCCATCAATGGTTTTTCTACTGCCGAAAATGAATGTGAAATAAAAACAATGGGTGGGAATTTAAAAGTAAAATTTAATAGAACAGCCACCAATACATTTACAGATGTTTGGCTCGAAGGACCAGCTAAATTTGTGTTTGAGGGGAATATTTAATGAAGCAACTATTAATCGTTCTGTGTATTGTGTTCTTGTCAGCTTGCACTATTTACAATCCTTTTCGAAAATTTAAAGTGAATTATAGGGAAGTGAATTCCGTGGAGGTACGATATGGAAACGATTCATTACCACGTCAAGTTATTACAAACAAGGATTCCATTAAACATTTGGTTAAAAAGTACATTAATAAAAATCATTACGAGCTTGTTATAAAAGCAAGGAGAAATTATCATTTTAAGTTAAATCTGAAAGACAGTTCAGTTTATATTAGTTCTTCAGGGAAAATCATTAAAACGGATATAGGTTATTTTATTACAAGAAGGCCCATTGAAAATTATTTGAATGCAAACAACAAAAACATACCAGCTAAAAATTAACAAATCGATTGATGAAGTGGATTTGCAAAAAGGAATGTTTCTAACCATTTTGCATGCTAATCGCACCCCACCTCATATTGGTTTAATTATTGATAAACATTACCATTCACTTACCATAAAAGGTGCTGAATTAAATATTGCTGTAGAATCGTTGGTTCGTACGATAAATCAACGAAAAATACCGAGTTTATTTATCCAATTAAAACCGCATCCTACCTATAGTGCTTCCTATTTAAAAGAACATTTTATTTTAAATATACAGCAGTTTCAAAAAGTGGATGTGAACGTGGCAACATGTTTGAGTCCAATAAAGCTATTTTTAGAAGAAAACTTTTTGCTTTCATTAAAGCAAATCAATTATCTATATGAACTCGTTCCTTTTTTGGAGGATTTAATGCTTATTCAATCTGTATCAAGTTTGCATGTTGATGAATCGGTTTTTAAATTACCAGTTTATAATTTAGCAGAATTAAATAATGGAATAACGAAAGCACATCAGGAAGCAGCTCAAATAAAAAACGCAACTAAGAACCATGAACTTAAAAAGTAATTTAATCAGTTTAAGAGCTTTAGAGCCTTCTGATATTGATGTATTGTACACATGGGAAAATGATACAGAGAACTGGGTGATCAGTAGCACACAAACTCCGTTTTCCCGTTTTGTATTAGAACAATATATTACCAGTTCACACGAGGATATTTATTCTACTAAGCAATTACGTCTGATTATTTGCAATAATGAAAACAAAGCTGTTGGTTGCATTGACTTGTTTGATTTTGATCCAAATCACCAGCGTGCAGGAATTGGAATTTTAATTGCTGAAAAGAATGATAGAATAGGAGGATATGCCTCTGAAGCACTAAAATTACTTATCAATTACTGTTTTGAAACATTGAATTTACATCAATTGTTTTGCAACATTACCACAGATAATGAACCA